>NZ_JBHYVA010000215.1:0-4915 GCF_042750055.1 Streptomyces sp. NPDC059456 | reverse complement strand
GGGGGCCGGCCCCGGCGGCCCGGCGCGGGCCCGGGCGCGGGGGGGGGGGGGGGCGGGGCGGGGGGGGGGCGGGGGGGCGCCGCCCCCCCCCCCCCCCGGGCCCGCTGCCGGATCGGCGGACGGTTCTGCGGCGGGGCTTGCAGTGGGGCTTGCGGCGAGGCCTGCGGTGGGACTTGCGGCGGGGCTGGCGGCGGGTGCTGCGGCAGCAGCTGCGGCATCCCGCTCGTGGGCACGGCGGAGCACGGCTCCTCCTCGGAGTCGGTGAACTGGCGGGTGTGGGGGAGAGGAAGGGCGGCCGACGTCATCGCGGCCGGCGCCGTCCCCCGTGCTCCACCGTAGAGTTGGCCTGACCTGCTTTCCAGTGCAAGTTCTGCAAGGGATGAATGCGTGTGACGCAATCCGGACTGGACCTCAATCTCCTCGTCGCCCTGGACGTCCTCCTCGAGGAGTCGAGCGTGTCCCGCGCGGCCGCCCGCCTGCACCTGTCCGAGCCCGCCATGAGCCGCACCCTCGGCCGGATCCGCAAGGCCCTCGGCGACCCCGTACTCGTCCGAGCCGGCCGGACCATGGTCCCGACCCCCCACGCCCTCGCCGTCCAGGGCGAGGTCCGGGCCGTCGTGGAACGCGCCCGGGCCCTGTTCCTGACGGGCGGACAGGTCGACCTGACCACCCTCACCCGCACCTTCACCGTCCTGGCCCACGACGCCTTCGCCGCCGCCTTCGGTGCCACCCTCTTCTCCCGCGTGGCCCGTGAGGCGCCCGGCGTCCGGCTGCGCTTCCTGTCGGAGAGCCACGTCGACGTCCCGGCGCTGCGCGAAGGCGTCGCCGACCTCGAACTCGGCGTCGTGGACAGCGGGTCCCCCGAGGTGCGCGTCGAGTACCTCTGCGACGAACGCATGATGGGCATCGCCCGCGCCGGCCACCCGCTGCTGCGCGGCCCGATCACCCCGGACCGGTTCGCCGCCGCCGAACACCTCATCGTCTCCCGGCGCGGCCGGCTGGAAGGACCCGTGGACCGGGCCCTCGCCGAACTGGGCCTGACCCGGCGCGTGGTGGGCAGCGTCGGCTCCTACCCCGCCTCCCTGTTCATCCTGCGCGAAAGCGACCTCGTCGGCCTCGTCGCCTCCCAGGCCGTCCCGCTCGCCGCCGAGCTGGGGCTGGAGGCCTTCGAGGTCCCCCTCGACCTGCCGACCCTGCCCTTCGGCCTCGCCTGGCACCCGCGCCACGACGCCGACCCGGCCCACGCCTGGCTGCGCGACTGCGCCCGCGAGCTGCTCCCGGCGGCCGTCGCACACCCCGTACGCCGTACGCGCTGACCCGAACGCCTCCCCCGTCCGGGGGACGGGCCGCCGCGCGCTGCCCCGGCGAACGCGCTCCGGGGCACCATACGCACGCGTCCCACCCCGCCACGGAAGGCAGAGCATGCGGTTCCAGTACGACACCATCGGCGAGCGCTTCGTGGAGTCGAAGACCGTCGCCGCCTTCTCGGCGGCCGACACCCACACCCTGCTCGGCGCGCTCGACGCGCTCGGCGGGGTGAGCGGGCTCGACACCCTCGACCTGGCCTGCGGATACGGCTACAACACGCGGCTGCTGGCCCGCGGCGGGGCCCGGCGGGCCGTCGGCGTGGACATCTCCGAGGAGATGATCCGGCTCGCCCGCGCGCACGGCGTGATCGGCGCCGACGACGTGGCCACCCTCGAAGGCGCGGTGGGCGCGGATTCCTCCCCCGAGCCTTCCGAGGACGACGCCGTGGCGGCGGCCCTCGCCCCCGGGGCCGTCGCCCCCGGGGCCGTCGCCACCGGGCCCGCCGGAAGCACACCCGGCCGCGCCGCGCCGCGGGACACCTCGATCGAATACGTGGTCGCCGACACGGCCAAGCTGCCGCAGCTGGGACCCTTCGACCTCGCCACCGCCGTGTACCTGTTCAGCCAGGCCACCGACCGGTCCGCCCTGCACGCCATGTTCCGCTCCATCCGCGCCAACCTGCGCGACGGCGGCCGCCTCCTGGCCATCGTGCCCAACGCCGGCGCGTACCCGCACGTCGACTGGTCGCCGTACGGGGTCCGGATCGTCGACCGCGTCCACGAGGGCGACGCGCCGCTGCTGAAGGCCCAGTTCCTGACCCGGCCCTCGGTCGACTTCGAGTTCCGCGAATGGGCGCACGCCGACCTCGCCGAGGCCGCCGTCGAAGCGGGCTTCGCCACCGTCGGCTGGCAGCCCAACCGGACCCCGCCCCCCGACGGCGCACGCGACGAGGCCTACTGGACCGCGTACCGCGCCTGGCCCATCAGCTCGCTGATGACCTGCACGGCATGACGCCCCGCCCACCGGCCGACCCCGCCGCCGGCCGCCCGCCCAGACCGGCAGCACGCCCGCCGGCCCGCCACGCCGCACGCCCGCCGGCCGACCCCGCCGCACCCCCGGAGGCCGGGTCCGCCGACCGGTCGCCGGGCCGGACCGGCCTCACTCCTCGTCGGCGGCGGACCTGATCAGCTCAACGATCCGGTCCCGGGCCGCCCGCCCCTCCGGCACCGGCAGCAGCGGGTACCCGTGCGGCAGCCCCGGCTCCTCGTGGAACTCCACGTCGACCCCGTCCGCACGCGCCCGGCGCAACAGCTCCCGGCTGTCGGTGGTCAGCACGTCCCGGGTGCCCGTGAACACCGTCATCGGCGCCAGCCCCGCGAACGCGCCGCGCAGGGGGCTCACCTGCGGGTCGTCCGTGGCCAGCGTCCCCGCGTACAGCCGGCCGGCCTCCAGCAGCCCCGGCCGGGCCTGCACCGGGTCGGCCGCCTCGATCGCCGCCTGGTCCGGGTGGCTCATGGTCAGGTCCAGCCAGGGCGATATCAGCACGATCCGCGAAGGCTGCGCCCCCGTACGGTCGCGCAGCCGCTGGGCGGCGGCCAGCGCCATCCCCGCCCCCGCCGCGTCCCCGACGAGTACGGTGCCGCCCGCACCGCCGCTCGCGATCAACCCGCTGAGCAGGTCCGCCGCCACCGGAACCGTCCGGTCGGCCGTCCCGCGCGGGGCGAGTATGTACGCAGGTACGACGACGCGCGCCCCCGCCTCCGTCACCAGGGTCCGGATCATCGACCAGTGCGGTCGCTCCAGCTCGTTGATGTACCCGCCGCCGTGCACGTACAACACCCGGGCCGTGGGCTCGACCCCGCGGGGCGAAGCGTCGTACACCGGCCAGGCACCGACGAAGGTACGGGAGACCTCGGCGACCCGGCCCAGCGAGCGCGGCGGCAGATGGGACGCCGGCCGGCGGGCCGACTCCGCCACCCGTGCGCGTACCGCCTCGGCACTCGCGAACCGTCTTCGCCGCCCCGCCGCGATCAGCGCGACCGACAGCGCTCTGCTGCGCAGACTCGGCACGCCCCTCACCTCCCCATTCCCTGCCCCGGCCGCGGGCCCCTGCCCAGGCCACAGCCCTTCACGTGAGGAGCATAGGCGTGAAGCTGGGCTGTCGACCCGCTTAAGAAATCCTCGATGGACTGATCACCTCCGCGCTCGGCAGATTGGTCCTTGTCGATACGTCGCACCCGTCCCCGTGGTCGCAACGTCCCCTCCGCATGCCTGGAGCCACCCCCATGAAGGCACTCGTCAAGCACAAGGCCGAGCCCGGGCTGTGGCTCATGGACGTCCCCGAGCCCGAGTACGGCCCCGGCGACGTGCTGATCAAGGTGCTGCGCACCGGCATCTGCGGCACTGACCTGCACATCCGCTCCTGGGACGGCTGGGCGCAGGGCGCGGTCAAGACCCCGCTCGTGCTCGGCCACGAGTTCGTGGGCGAAGTCGCCGCGCTCGGCGCCGACGTCCGCGACATCGAGATCGGCGCGCTCGTCAGCGGCGAGGGCCACCTGGTGTGCGGCAAGTGCCGCAACTGCCTGGCCGGCCGCCGCCACCTGTGCCGCAGCACCGTGGGCCTCGGCGTCGGACGGGACGGCGCCTTCGCCGAGTACGTCGTCCTGCCCGCGCAGAACGTGTGGGTGCACCGGACCGCCGTGGACCTGGACGTGGCGGCGATCTTCGACCCGTTCGGCAACGCCGTCCACACCGCGCTGTCGTTCCCGCTGGTCGGCGAGGACGTCCTGATCACCGGCGCCGGCCCGATCGGGATCATGGCGGCGGCCGTGGCCCGGCACGCCGGCGCGCGCAACGTCGTCATCACCGACGTCAGCCCCGAGCGCCTGGAGATCGCCCGCAAGGCCGGCGCCACGCTCGCCCTCGACGTCTCGAAGGCGACCATCGCCGACGCCCAGGCCCAGCTGGGCCTGCGCGAGGGCTTCGACGTCGGCCTGGAGATGTCCGGCCGCGCCGAGGCCATGCGCGACATGATCGACAACATGACGCACGGCGGCCGGATCGCCATGCTGGGCCTGCCCGCGCAGGAGTTCCCGGTGGACTGGGCCAAGGTCGTCACCTCGATGATCACGATCAAGGGCATCTACGGCCGCGAGATGTTCGAGACCTGGTACGCGATGACCGTGCTGCTGGAGGGCGGGCTCGACCTCTCCCCGGTCATCACCGGCCGCTACTCGCACCGCGACTTCGAGGCCGCGTTCGACGAGGCCGCCACCGCCCGCAGCGGCAAGATCATCCTGGACTGGACGGCGTAACCGCCGCTCCCCGTCCTCCCGCGAAGGCCGGCCGACACCGCACGGGCCGCCGGCTGGCACCGCATGAGCCGGCCGACGCCGCACGGGCCGGCCGATACCGCCGAGGCCGGCTCACACCGGCCGATACCGCCGAGGCCGGCTCACACCGGCCGATACCGCCGAGGCCGGCTGACGCCGCGAGAGCCGGCCGGCACCGGCCGACGCCCACAGACCATTTCCCTCCGGCCGGGGGGGGGCGCGCCCCCCCCCCCCCCCCCCGCCCGCCGGCCCCCCCCCCCGCCGCACCGCCCCCC
>NZ_JBHYVA010000214.1:0-12177 GCF_042750055.1 Streptomyces sp. NPDC059456 | reverse complement strand
GCTCAAGGCGCGGACCCCGCGGGCGCTCGGCCTCGCGCGGGAGCTGGAGCGGCGCGGGGCCCCGGTGCTGAACTCCGCGGCGGCGACCACGCTCTGCCAGGACCGCACCGCGATGGCGGAGCTCGCCCTGTCCGCCGGTCTGCCGTTCGCCGGCACCCGTACGTACGGCTCCCTCGCCGCCTGGGCGGCCGGGGCGCCGTTCGCCGGCCCGCCCCTCGTGGTCAAGAGCCGGCACAGCCGCCGCCACGACCTCGTCGCCCGCGTCGACGACGCGGCCCGGCTGCGCGAGCTCGCCGGGGCCTGGCCGCAGGAGCCGGTCGTGGTGCAGGAGTTCGCGCCGAACAGTGGCTGGGACCACAAGCTGTGGGCCGTCGGCGACCGGGTCTTCGCCGCGCTGCGCCGCTCCGAACTCGCGCCCGGGGGCCGGGGTCCGACGCGGCCGCTGTCCCCGGCCGAACTGCCGCCCGGCTGGGCGGACCTGGTCCGCCGGACCGGCGAGGTGTTCGGGCTCGACGTGTACGGGGTGGACCTCATCGACACCGGCGCCGGCACCCCGCTGATCGTGGACGTCAACGCCTTCCCCGGCATCCGGGGCCAGGACGGCGCCCCGCAGGCCCTGGCGGCCCTCGCCCTCGACCGGGCCGCCCGCCCCCGCTGAGCGCGCCCTGCCGGGGGGACCGGACGTGCGCAATCGGCGCCGCGGGGCGTGTCGGCGGGCCGCGCCCGCCGCGGACGCCCTGAGGATCGGCGGATGGGCGTCGTGCTGCCGGTCCTCTTCGCGCTGTTCGCGGCGCTCAGCAATGCGCTGGCCACGGTGCTCCAGCGGCGGGCCGCGCTCACCGTGCCGCAGAGCAAGGGCTTCCGGTTCGGCCTCGTCCTGGACCTGCTGCGGCGGCCCGTGTGGGTCGCCGGAATCCTGGCCGTGATCGCGGCCGGGGTGGGGCAGGCCGCGGCGCTGGCCACCGGCGCGCTGGTGCTCGTACAGCCCTTGTTCGTACTGGAGCTGCCGCTCGCGCTGCTGATCGCCTCCCTGCTGACGCGGCGGCGGCTGCCGGGGGCGCTGTGGCTGGCCGTGGCGGGGGTGGTGGCCGGGCTCGGGGTGGCGCTGGCCGCGGCCGCACCCGCCGGGAACCGGACGCACGTACCGGTCGACCGGTGGGTCCCGGCGCTCGCGGTGTGCGCGGCCGTGGTCGCGGGCCTGGCCGTGGCCGGGCTGCGCCGCCCGCCGGGGGCCGCCCCGGGCGGGGGGGGGGGGGGGGGGGGGCGCCCCCGGCGGCGGGCGCGCGCGCGGGGCGGGCGGGGGGGCGCGGCCACCGCCGTCTGCTACGCGCTCACCGCCGCCCTGATGAAGCATTCCGTGTACGTGCTGACCGAGAACGGCATCGTCGGGTTCCTGACGGCATGGCAGACGTACGCGTTCGGCGCGACCGGCATCTGCGCCCTGCTGCTCCTCGAACACGCCATGCAGGGCGGTCCGCTGGTCGCCTCGCAGCCCGCGCTGACGCTGGGCGACGCGAGCGTGAGCATCGCGCTGGGCGTGGCCCTGTACGAGGAACACCTGCGGGCGGGCTGGTGGCTGCTGCCGCAGCTGCTGGGCGTGGCGCTGATCTGCGCGGGCGTCGTCGCCCTCGCCCGGGCCGGCACGGGCGCTCCCTGACGGGCCCGCCGCCGGGACGGCATGCGGACGGCCGCCGTACACGGCCGCGGCGGGGCGGGGCCGTGTACGGCGGAACGGGCGAAGGGCCGGGGACCGGGCGGCCACGGCATGGCGGGGGGCCGCGCGTACCCGCCGGTGCCGGAGCCCGTACGGCCGGGAGGGCGGCGGCCCCGGCCGGCCAACCGGGCGATAGCCCCTGGTCGTTGCGGCGATGGGCGCGGCCCCGGTGACGGGAGCCGTCGTCCCTCCCGGGGGCGTCCGCGCACGACTGGGCTACGATCGCGGCGCATTGACCAGATCATCGTTCCAGGAGGTGTCCGGTGGGCGTCAGCCCCCACGGCAGAGTGCCGATGTCCGTGACCGCGCTGCTGGCGGGCGCCCTGCTGCTCACCGGCTGTTCCGGCGGGCCGTCCCCGGGGCCCGCGGCGGGCGCGGCCCCGCCCGGCCCCCCGCCCCCCCCCGCCGGTGTGGGGGGCGCCGGCTAGGCGGAGAGGGCATGCAGGGTGGGGGAAGGGACCTGCAGGCCGCTGTCGTTGGCCAGGATGGCCTGGTGCAGCCGCTGCAGCCGCGGCGACGGTTCGACCCCCAGCTCCTTGATGAGCGCGTGGCGCAGCGCCTGGAAGGCGTCGAGCGCGCGCCAGGGGTGGCCGGCCCGGTACAGGGCGGTCATCAGCTGCGCGGACAGGGTCTCGTGCAGCGGCTGCTGGCTCACGAGCATGCGCAGTTCGCCGATGATCTCGGCGTGCCGGCCGAGGCTGAGGTCGGCCTCCAGGCGCATCTCCAGCGCCCAGTCGCGTTCCTCCTGCATGCCGATGACCTCGGTGCTGAGGACCTCCCCGACGGGGACGTCGGTGAGGGCGGGCCCGCGCCACAGGTCCAGGGCGCGGCCGAGCTGGTCGGACGCCGTCCGGGGGTCGTTCTCGGCCAGGGTCCGGCCGCCGACGCGCACCAGCTGCTGGAACTTCAGCAGGTCGAGGGAGAACTCCTCGGGGGCGAGCCGGTAGCCGCCGTAACAGGTCGCCAGAACGTCCTTGGCGCTCCGCCCGAATTGCTGCTGCACACCGGCCTGCGTCAGTTTCCGGCGCAGTTGGAGAATGTAGGTCTGAAGGGTGGTGGCGGCGCTGCGGGGAATGGCGTTGCCCCACAATTCGGCCATCAGCGTTTCCACTTGTACGACGCGGCCCGCACGGATGGCGAGCAGCGAGAGGATCTGCCGGGGCTTTCCGGCGGTCGGCACGATGGACATGCCGTTCAGGCGGGCTTCGAGTGGTCCGAGAACTCCGAATTCCATGAATCCAGCTTCGCAGTACCGTCGCACGAGTGACCAGTGACGGCGGCACGAGCGGACATGAAGATCTCATACACGCAGGCCCGCCCGCCTGCTCGGAAGCAGACGGGCGGGCCGGTGGCGGGGCGCCGGTGGCGGGGCGCCGGTCGTGCGGCGCCGGTCGTGCGGTGCCGTGGCGCGGTGCCGTGGTGCGGTGCGGCGCCGGTGAAGGCTCAGCCGTTCACGAAGGTGAGGCCGGTCGCGTCGTAACGGGTGCCCGCGATCTGCTCCGGCGGCGCGGCGGCCTCGATGGCGGCGAGGTCCTCGGGGGACAGCTCGACGGCCAGGGCCGCGAGGTTCTCCTCCAGATAGCTCTGCCGCCGGGTGCCGGGGATCGGCACCACGTGGTCACCCCGGTGCTGCACCCAGGCCAGCGCGAGCTGCCCCGCCTTGACCCCCTTCGCCGCGGCCAGTTCGTCCAGCTTCGCGACGATCGCCAGGTTCCGCTCGCGGTTGCCGTCGGCGAAGCGCGGGTGGCCCCGCCGTACGTCGGTCTCCGCCAGCCCCTCGACCGAGCCGTACCGGCCGGTCAGGAAGCCGCGCCCGAGCGGCGCGTACGGGACGACCCCGACGCCGAGCTCCCGGCACACCGGGATGACCTCCGCCTCCAGGTCCCGGGACCACAGCGACCACTCGCTCTGCAGGGCGGCGATCGGGTGCACCGCGTGCGCCCGCCGGATGGTCTGCGCGCCGGCCTCCGACAGGCCGAGGTGGCGCACCTTGCCGGCCTGCACCAGCTCGGCCATCGCGCCGACGGTCTCCTCGATCGGCACGTTCGGATCGACGCGGTGCTGGTAGTAGAGGTCGATGTGGTCGACCCCGAGGCGGCGCAGCGACGCCTCGCACGCCTCCCGCACGTACGCGGCGTCACCGCGCACCAGGGTGGGGTCGCCCAGACGGTTGGCGAAGCCGAACTTCGTGGCCAGCACGACCTCGTCGCGGCGCCCGGCGACGGCCCGCCCGATCAGTTCCTCGTTGTGGCCGCTGCCGTAGAAGTCGGAGGTGTCCAGGAAGGTCACCCCGAGATCGAGGGCGCGGTGCAGGGTCGCGATCGACTCCGCGTCGTCCGTGGCTCCGTAGCCGTGGCTCATGCCCATGCATCCCAGGCCCTGCGCGGAGACCGCGAGTTCGCCTAAGTACCGGGTGGGGACGTTGGTCATGCTGCTGCCTCCTGGGCTGGGGACCGTCTGCCCACGACGCTAGGTGCTGGAGTGCGCTCCAAGGCAAACGGAAGTATTTCGTCTGGATCGATCAGGGCCGCTCGGGCCGGTCAGGGCCGCTCAGGCCGGCGAAGGCCGGTCAGGGCCGGGGTCAGGGGGCGAACGACCGGGACGCGAACAGCGCCGAGGCCGGATCGAACGTCAGCGCGATGTGCGTGGCGATGGAGTTGACGTCGCGCCAGGCGCGCTGCAGCGGGCTCTCCGTGGTGTGCCCGGAGGTCCCGGCGGTCGCGAACATCCGGTTGACGGCGTTCACGAGGTGCTCGGTGGCCAGCGCGTAGTCGCGTACGTTGCGGGCCGTCTCCTCCTGCGTGATCCGTACGCCCCGGTCCGCGACGGCCGCGGCCCGCTCCAGCAGCAGCATCGCAGCGTCGATCTCACCGGCGCTGCGGGTCAGGACCGCCTCGTACGTGCTCCGGGCAGGACCGGGAACCCCCGGCCGGCCCGCACCCCGCGCCAGCCGCTGCGCGGTGTCGGCGGTCCACAGCGCGAGCGCCCCGCGCGCGGCACCGAGGGCGGCGGGCGCACACGACAGCCCGTTGACGGCCTGGATCGGCACGGCGTGGCAGGCCGCCGACGAATCCGCCGGCCGGCCGTCGAAGAGGGACTGCCGGCTGATGCTGCGCGCCTCGGGCACGAACACGTCATCGACGATGACCGTATTGCTCCCGGTACCCCTCATCCCGGACCCGGTCCAGGTGTCCTTGATCGCGTACTCGGTGCGCGGCAGCGCGAACAGCCGCGCACCCCCGTCACCGGGCAGCATCGCGCACACCACGGCCCAGTCGGAGTAGTCGACGCCGCTGATGTACGCCCAGGACCCGGACACGCGCCAGCCGCCCGGCGCCGGGGTGGCCTTGCCGAGGGGGGAGAGCGAGCCCACGACGAACGCGTCGGGCCCCTCGGCCCACACCTGCGCCCGCCCGTCCGCCGGCAGGCAGGCGGCCACCCGGGCCAGGCTCGACGCGACCGAAGCACACCACGCGGTGGCCGCGCAGCCCTCGGCGACGGCGGCGACCGCCGCACCGAACTCCGCGAACGTACCCTCCACGCCGCCCTGCGCGGCCGGCACGAAGTGCCGTGCGAACCCCGCCTCCAGCATCCGCGCCACCACATCGGGAGTCAGCCGCCGCTGCTCCTCCGCATCACGCGCCCGCCGCCGCCCCAGCTGGGCCAACGCCGCCGCCCGCTCCACGAGCCCGGTCCCCGTAACCATCCCGCCTCCTCGTCAACGCCGATAAGCGGACCGGACCATGACACACCCCGGTAGACCCCAACTCGTCCCGCCCTAGAGCGGCCCCGCGCCCGCTCGCACCGGCAGCCACGCCGGACGTCAGCGGAACAGCTCAGGCACGGGGCAGGCTTCCAGCGGCTCGTCCGGCCGGTCGGCCCAGCGCCACCACACATGACGGCCCGGGCACTTCCACAGCGACCGGCAGGTCCGCTGGCCGTCGTCCTCGCGCCGGCAGAGCACGAGCCCGCCGAATCTCAGGGCCAGGCTGCACTCGGGACATGCGGGGGCTTCGTTCGTCATGCCGGGCTCCCCGGGTGTGGATGCATGCCTCATGGCCGACGGTAGGAGGACGGGTCGGCCCCGGGCAGCGGCGCTCTGCTGAGAGCGACGTAGACCGGGAAGCCCTCGTCCCCCACCCGCAGGTTCAGCCACTGGTCGAGATCGTGGTTCGCATAGCGATGCAGGTACTGGAAGAAGAGCTCCAACTCCTCGTCCGACAGCGGCTCATCGTGCCTCTCGCCGCGCATGCCCGCCCCCACCTCTCGCCGTGGCCTCGACTTGGCCTGCGGGAACCCTACGCGTGTACGAAACCCCACTACAAAGAGAAATGAGGAGGCCGCAGAAGCAGCCGCCCGAGGAACGGTACCGACGCGGGCGGAGCGGCAACAGCACGGAGGTGCTGCCGAGTCGACAGGCGCAACGCCTCAAGGGCCGGCGGACCGAAGATCAGCCGGGAAGACAAAGCACCACCCCTGCCGCGCACGGCGCCGCATCCGGCCGCACACACGCGAAGACCCCGGTCTCAGCGTTACCGCTGATGGCGGGGTCTTTGGGCACTTCCTGCGAAGTGCCCCCGGCAGGATTCGAACCTGCGCACACGGCTCCGGAGGCCGTTGCTCTATCCCCTGAGCTACGGGGGCGCGTCGTTCGCGTTGCGGCGACGGGTTGAACACTACCAGCTTCCGCGGGGTGATCAGGAACCGATTACGCGCCTGAGGGACGTGGGTCGCCCGGAGGGGGTGGAAGTGGCAAAAACCCGGACGCGGGGGCTTAGGCGGACCTACTCTCGAGTTGTGCCAGGCGCCTCGGGCCGGGTTCTTGTTGTCGACGACAACAAGGTCATCCGGCAGCTGATCAAGGTCAATCTCGAGCTGGAGGGCTTCGAGGTAGTGACCGCGAACGATGGTGCCGAGTGTCTGGACGTCGTGCACCGCGTGAGCCCCGACGTGATCACCCTTGATGTGGTCATGCCCCGGCTGGACGGGTTCGGGACCGCCGCGCAGCTGCGCGCCGATCCGCGGACGCGGCACGTGCCCGTCGCCATCGTCAGCGCCTGTACGCAGTACGAGGTGGAGTCCGGGATCGACGCCGGGATCGACGCGTTCCTCGCCAAGCCCTTCGAGCCCGCCGAGCTCGTGCGGGTCGTACGCCGGCTCGTCGAGCGCAAGGACCGGCGCGAGCGGAAGGGCGGTGCCCCGGCCGGGCGCGGGCGGGGGTAGCGGGGAGAGGACAGCGAGAGAGGCAGCGGGCGAGGGTAGCGCGGGAGAGGGCAGCGGCGACCGCTGTTCACATGGCGAAACCGTTCGCGGGATGGGTGGGCTTCTCCCCTAGGCTGGTCCCGTGATCCCCGCCGACCTCTCCCGTACCGTCGTGCGCGCCGTGCGCTGCGCCGTCGAGGACGGGGAGCTGCCCGCCGGGGTCGGTGTGCCCGAGCGGGTCGTGGTCGAGCGGACCCGGCCCGGGGGAGTGGGGGACTACGCCACCCCCGTGGCCTTCCACGTCGCCAAGAGCATCGGACGCCCGCCCCGCGACGTCGCCGGGGTCCTGGCCCGCCGGCTCGGCGCCGTACCCGGCATCGAGCGGGTCGAGGTGACCGGTCCCGGGTTCCTCAACTTCGTCATGGACCCCGTGTCCGTCGAGGGCGTCGTGCGCGAGGTGCGGGAGCGGGGGACGGCGTACGGGTCCCGCGCCGCCGGGCCGCGCGCGCTCGTCGTCGCCGAGGCCGTGCTGCGCATCCGGGCCGGCCAGGGCATGGGCATCGGCGAAGCCGCCCCGAAGACGGCCCCCGTCGCCCGGCGCGACGGCGATGTCGTCCGCCTCTACGGGAACGACGCCGCCCGCTGGGCCATGCTCTGCGTCGCACCGCACGAGAGCCCCGCGTTCTCCGGCCGCCTGCTCGTGCAGGACGAGTCCAACGAGTTCTTCCGGGTGCGCTACGCCCACGCCAGGAGCCGTGCGCTCGTCCGCAACGCCGCCCTGCTCGGGTTCGGGAGCGAGCCCGGCGAGGTCCCGGACGGCGGCCCGCTCGCGCAGGTCCTCGCCGACTACCCCCTCGTCCTGGAGTCCGCCGCGCACCACCGGGCGCCGGAGCAGGTCGTCCGCTTCCTCGTCCGTGCCGCCGACGAGCTGCTCGCCTTCCACCACCGCGTCCTGCCCAAGGGCGACGAGAAACCCTCGGCCGCCCACCGCGCCCGGCTGGCTCTTGCCGAAGCCGCCGGGACGGTGCTGGCCGGCGGCCTGGACCTGCTCGGCATAGCCGCACCCGACTGCCTGTGATCTGCGAAGAGAGATACCGATGAGCCGTTCCGCGCACCCCGCCGGGCCCCGTCACGCCGATGTCCTCCCCGAGGGGCACTACTCCCCGCCGCCCGCCGACCTCAACGCGCTCGACGAGAAGGTCTGGTCCCGGACCGTGCGCCGCAACGAGCACGGGGTGGCGACCGTCGGAGGCATCGACGTCACCGCCCTCGCCGAGGAGTTCGGGACGCCCGCCTACTTCATGGACGAAGAGGACTTCCGGGCCCGCTGCCGGGCCTGGGCGCACGCCTTCGGGCCCGACGCCGACGTGTTCTACGCCGGGAAGGCCTTCCTCTCCAAGGCCGTCGTGAAGTGGCTCAGGGAAGAGGGACTCAACCTCGACGTGTGCTCCGGCGGGGAGCTGTCCACCGCCCTCGCCGCCGAGATGCCCGCCGAGCGGATCGCCTTCCACGGGAACAACAAGTCGGAGGGCGAGATCCGCCGCGCCGTCACCGCCGGCGTCGGGCGGATCGTGCTCGACTCCTTCCAGGAGATCGCCCGCGTCGCGCACATCGCCCGGGAGCTGGGCGTGCGCCAGCCCGTGCAGATCCGCGTCACCGTGGGCGTCGAGGCGCACACCCACGAGTTCATCGCCACCGCGCACGAGGACCAGAAGTTCGGCATCGCCGTCGCCGACGGCTCGGCCGCCGAGGCCGTGCGCCGCGCCCTCGGGCACGACAGCCTGGAGTTGCTCGGCGTCCACTCCCACATCGGCTCGCAGATCTTCGACATGGCCGGCTTCGAGGTGTCCGCCAAGCGGGTGGTGCAGCTGCTGGCCGCCGTACGCGACGAACACGGCGTCGAGCTGCCCGAGATCGACCTCGGCGGCGGCCTCGGCATCGCGTACACCTCCTCCGACGACCCGCGCGAGCCCCACGAGATCGCCAAGGCCCTGCACGAGATCGTCGCCCGGGAGTGCGAGTCCGCCGGGCTGCGCGCGCCCCGGATCTCCGTCGAGCCGGGCCGGGCCATCGTCGGGCCCACCGCCTTCACGCTGTACGAGGTCGGGACGATCAAGCCCCTCGAAGGGCTGCGCACGTACGTCTCCGTCGACGGCGGCATGTCCGACAACATCCGCACCGCCCTCTACGACGCCGAGTACGCGGTCACCCTCGTCTCCCGCGTCTCCGACGCCGAGCCCATGCTCGTCCGCGTCGTCGGCAAGCACTGCGAGAGCGGCGACATCGTGGTGAAGGACGCCTTCCTGCCGGCCGACCTGGCGCCCGGTGACCTGCTGGCCGTACCCGCCACCGGGGCGTACTGCCGCTCCATGGCCAGCAACTACAACCACGCGCTGCGCCCGCCCGTCGTGGCCGTTCGCGACGGTCAGGCCCGGGTGATCGTCCGGCGCGAGACGGAAGAAGATCTCCTGCGCCTCGACCTGGGATGATCCACATATTTCTGCGGAAAGCCCCCGGACCCCCAAAATGGATGTCGCCGGGTGACCGGGTGCCCAAGCGTGTCTCACTCAATGGACCGAGGATGGAAAGTGCTGTCCATTGAGTGAGACTGGTTGAGACCCTGGCGCGCAATACCGCGCGCCGGGCGGTGATGGAAGATCGAAAGGCGTAGGTCGAATGATGCGTACGCGTCCGCTGAAGGTGGCGCTGCTGGGCTGTGGAGTGGTCGGCTCAGAGGTGGCGCGCATCATGACGACGCACGCCGACGATCTGACGGCCCGGATCGGCGCGCCCGTCGAGCTCGCCGGCGTGGCCGTGCGCCGCCCCTCCAAGGTGCGCGAGGGCATCGACCCGGCCCTGATCACCACCGATGCGACCGCCCTGCTCAAACGCGGCGACATCGACGTGGCCATCGAGGTCATCGGCGGCATCGAGCCCGCCCGCGCCCTGATCACCACCGCCTTCGAGCACGGCATCTCCGTCGTCTCGGCGAACAAGGCGCTGCTCGCCCAGGACGGCGCGGCCCTGCACGCCGCGGCCGAGCGGCACGGGCTGGACCTGTACTACGAGGCCGCCGTCGCCGGCGCCATCCCGCTGGTCCGCCCGATGCGCGAGTCCCTCGCCGGCGACAAGATCAACCGGGTGATGGGCATCGTCAACGGCACGACGAACTTCATCCTCGACAAGATGGACTCCACCGGCGCCGGGTACCAGGAGGCCCTCGACGAGGCCACCGCCCTCGGGTACGCCGAGGCCGACCCGACCGCCGACGTCGAGGGCTACGACGCCGCCGCCAAGGCCGCGATCCTGGCCGGCATCGCCTTCCACACCCGGGTGCGCCTCGACGACGTGTACCGCGAGGGCATGACCGAGGTCAGCGCCGCGGACTTCGCCTCCGCCAAGCGCATGGGCTGCACCATCAAGCTCCTCGCGATCCTGGAGCGCGCCGCCGACGGGGAGTCCGTCACCGCCCGCGTGCACCCGGCGATGATCCCGCTCAGCCACCCGCTCGCCTCCGTCCGCGAGGCGTACAACGCCGTCTTCGTCGAGGCGGAGGCCGCCGGGCGGCTCATGTTCTACGGTCCCGGCGCGGGCGGTTCGCCGACCGCGTCGGCGGTCCTGGGCGACCTCGTCGCCGTATGCCGCAACAAGCTCGCCGAGGCAACGGGGCCCGGTGAGTCGGCGTACACCCAGCTGCCGGTCAGCCCCATGGGCGACGTCGTCACGCGGTACCACATCAGCCTCGATGTGGCCGACAAGCCGGGCGTGCTCGCCCAGGTGGCGACGACGTTCGCGGAGCACGGTGTCTCGATCGATACCGTACGTCAGCAAGGACGTCCGGACGGGGTCGGCAACGAAGCCTCCCTCGTCGTCGTCACCCACCGCGCACCCGACGCCGCCCTCTCCGGGACCGTCGAGGCGCTGCGGAAGCTGGACACCGTGCGCGGTGTCGCCAGCATCATGCGTGTTGAAGGGGAGTAAGGACCCATGAGCAGCAATCGCACCCACCAGTGGCGCGGCATCATCGAGGAGTACCGGGACCGCCTGCCGGTGACGGACGCCACTCCCGTGGTCACGCTCCGCGAGGGCGGCACTCCCCTCGTCCCCGCGCAGGTGCTCTCCGAGCGCACCGGCTGCGAGGTCCACCTCAAGGTCGAGGGCGCGAACCCGACGGGGTCCTTCAAGGACCGCGGCATGACCATGGCGATCTCCAAGGCCAAGGAGGACGGCGCCAAGGCCGTCATCTGCGCCTCCACGGGCAACACTTCCGCGTCGGCCGCCGCGTACGCGGTGCGCGCCGGGATGGTCTCGGCCGTCCTCGTGCCCCGCGGCAAGATCGCGCTCGGCAAGATGGGCCAGGCCCTCGTGCACGGCGCCAAGATCCTCCAGGTGGACGGCAACTTCGACGACTGCCTCGACCTGGCCCGCGCGCTGTCCGACAACTACCCGGTCGCGCTGGTCAATTCCGTCAACCCGGTGCGCATCGAGGGCCAGAAGACGGCCGCGTTCGAGATCGTCGACGCGCTCGGCGACGCCCCCGACATCCACGTGCTGCCCGTCGGCAACGCCGGCAACATCACCGCGTACTGGAAGGGCTTCAAGGAGTACAAGGCCGACGGCCTGGCCTCCCGTACGCCCCGCGTGTGGGGTTTCCAGGCCTCCGGCTCCGCGCCGATCGTGCGCGGCGAGGTCGTCAAGGAGCCGCACACCATCGCCACCGCGATCCGCATCGGCAACCCGGCCTCCTGGGACTACGCGCTCGCCGCGCGCGACGAGTCGGGCGGCTTCATCGACGAGGTGACGGACCGCCAGATCCTGGCCGCCTACCGGCTGTTGGCGGCCCAGGAGGGCGTCTTCGTCGAGCCCGCCTCGGCGGCGTCCGTGGCCGGTCTGCTCAAGGCCGCCGAGCTGGGCCTGGTCGACCCGGGGCAGAAGATCGTGTGCACCGTCACCGGCAACGGCCTCAAGGACCCCGACTGGGCGGTCGCCGGCGCCCCGCAGCCGGTCACGGTTCCGGTGGACGCGGAGGCCGCGGCCGTCCGGCTCGGCCTGGTCTGACCCGTCCGGGCGTTCGCCCGGACGCCCGTCCGGGCACCCGGCCAGGCCCGTCGGCCTTGGCCGGCCCGGCCCGGCGCCGGAAGAAACACCCCTGAGCCGGGGGGGGGGGGGGGGGCCGGGCGGCCGCCGCACGCCATCGGCGAGAGGCGCCACAAAGAGCAGAAAGAGGCCCAACCAACCGCAGACGACACACACCACAAACC
>NZ_JBHYVA010000213.1:8033-12193 GCF_042750055.1 Streptomyces sp. NPDC059456 | reverse complement strand
CGGGGAGGCACACCCCGAGCCGCGCACGCCCACCGTCAGACGGGCGGCCGCGTCGATGACGGCCTGGGCGTGCATCCGGCCCGGGTGGCGGGTCAGGCGCTCGATCGGCCCGGAGACCGACACGGCGGCCACCACGCGGTTCGACGGCCCGCGCACCGGCGCCGAGACGGAGGCCACGCCGGGCTCCCGCTCGCCGATCGACTGCGCCCAGCCGCGGCGCCGTACGCCCGACAGGGCCGTCGCCGTGAAGCGCGCGCCCTGGAGCCCGCGGTGGAGCCGCTCGGGCTCCTCCCAGGCCATCAGGATCTGCGCGGCCGAGCCGGCCTTCATCGGGAGCGTCGAGCCCACCGGGACGGTGTCCCGCAGGCCCGACAGCCGCTCCGCGGCCGCCACGCAGATGCGCATGTCGCCCTGACGCCGGTAGAGCTGCGCGCTCTCGCCCGTCACGTCACGGAGGTGGGTGAGTACCGGTCCCGCCGTGGCCAGCAGGCGGTCCTCGCCGGCCGCGGCGGCGAGCTCCGCCAGCCGCGGTCCGAGGATGAACCGGCCCTGCATGTCCCTCGCCACCATCCGGTGGTGTTCCAGTGCCACGGCCAGGCGATGTGCCGTGGGTCGTGCGAGCCCTGTCGCCGCGACCAGCCCGGCGAGGGTGGCCGGACCGGACTCCAGTGCGCTCAGTACCAGAGCTGCCTTGTCGAGAACGCCGACGCCGCTAGAGTTGTCCATGAAACGATATTCGCGTCTCACACTGTGAAACGCAAGTTCAATTTTTCCAAGAACCAGCGAGTCTGTATGTACGGGTCCACGAACCACTGGATCCGGGACGGTGAGCCGGAGGGAAAGCGATGGGTAGGACACTCGCGGAGAAGGTCTGGGACGACCATGTCGTCCGGCGCGCCGAGGGCGAGCCCGACCTCCTCTTCATTGATCTGCACCTGCTGCACGAGGTGACCAGCCCCCAGGCCTTCGAGGGCCTGCGCCAGGCCGGCCGCAAGGTCCGTCGGCTCGACCTCACCATCGCCACCGAGGACCACAACACCCCCACCCTCGACATCGACAAGCCCATCGCGGACCCGGTCTCCCGGGCCCAGCTGGAGACGCTGCGGGCGAACTGCGCCGAGTTCGGCGTGCGCCTGCACTCCCTGGGCGACGTGGAGCAGGGCGTCGTCCACGTGGTGGGACCGCAGCTGGGACTGACGCAGCCGGGCACCACGGTGGTCTGCGGTGACTCCCACACCTCCACGCACGGCGCCTTCGGCGCGCTGGCCTTCGGCATCGGCACCAGCCAGGTCGAGCACGTGCTGGCCACCCAGACGCTGCCGCTGGCCCGCCCGAAGACGATGGCCATCACGGTCACCGGCGAGCTGGCCGAGGGCGTCACCGCCAAGGACCTGATCCTGGCGATCATCGCGAAGATCGGCACCGGCGGCGGCCAGGGCTACATCCTGGAATACCGGGGCGAGGCCATCGAGAAGCTCTCGATGGAAGCCCGGATGACCATCTGCAACATGTCGATCGAGGCCGGCGCCCGCGCCGGCATGATCGCCCCCGACCGGACCACCTTCGACTACCTCCAGGGCCGCGACCACGCCCCGGTGGGCGAGGACTGGGACGCGGCGGTCGCGTACTGGCAGACCCTGCGCACCGACGAGGACGCGGTCTTCGACGCCGAGGTCGTCATCGACGGCGCCGCGCTGTCGCCGTTCGTCACCTGGGGCACCAACCCGGGCCAGGGCGCGCCGCTGTCGGCCGACGTCCCCGACCCTGCTTCGTACGAGGACGCTTCGGAGCGCCTGGCCGCCGAAAAGGCCCTGGAGTACATGGGGTTGACCGCCGGGCAGCCGCTGCGCGACATCAAGGTCGACACCGTCTTCGTAGGTTCGTGCACCAACGGCCGCATCGAGGACCTGCGCGCCGTCGCCGGCATCATCGGCGGCCGCAAAGTCGCCGACGGCGTACGGATGCTGGTCGTCCCGGGCTCCGTCCGCGTCGCCCTGCAGGCCGTGGAGGAGGGCCTGGACAAGGTCTTCAAGGACGCCGGCGCCGAATGGCGGCACGCGGGCTGCTCGATGTGCCTGGGCATGAACCCCGACCAACTGGCCCCCGGTGAGCGCTCCGCGTCCACCTCCAACCGCAACTTCGAGGGCCGGCAGGGCAAGGGCGGGCGGACCCACCTGGTCTCCCCGCAGGTGGCCGCCGCCACCGCGGTACTGGGCCATCTGGCCTCGCCCGCCGACCTGTCCGCCGCCGACGAGACCGCCGGAGTCTGAGAACCATGGAAGCCTTCACCACCCACACCGGCCGGGCCGTCCCGCTGCGCCGCAGCAACGTCGACACCGACCAGATCATCCCGGCCCACTGGCTGAAGAAGATCACCCGCGACGGGTTCGAGGACGGGCTCTTCGAGGCCTGGCGCAAGGACCCCGAGTTCGTCACGAACCGCCCGGAGCGCCAGGGTGCGACCGTGCTGGTCGCCGGCCCCGACTTCGGCACCGGCTCCTCGCGCGAGCACGCCGTCTGGGCGCTGCAGAACTTCGGGTTCAAGACGGTCATCTCGTCCCGCTTCGCCGACATCTTCCGCGGCAACTCGCTGAAGAACGGTCTGCTGACGGTGGTCCTGCCGCAGGAGACCGTCGACCGGCTGTGGGAGCTGACCGAGGCCGACCCGGCCGCCGAGGTGACGGTCGACCTGGTCGCCCGCCAGGTCCGCGCGGCGGGAATCGAGGCGGAGTTCGAACTCGACGACAACGCCCGCTGGCGTCTGCTGGAGGGTCTGGACGACATCTCGCTCACCCTTCAGAACGAAGCGGACATCGCCACGTACGAAAGCGCCCGCCCGAGCCACAAGCCGCGTACGATTCGGGCCTGATTCCTGCCTGATCAGCGCTTATTCACCTTTGGGTGATCACATCGACAACACTGTGCCCCCCGCCGTCGGGCGGGGGGCACAGCCGTGTGTTGAGGCCCCGTGAGGCGACAACTCGCCCCAGATGGCACAATCTGTGCATGGAACGCGACAGTCAACTTGAGCTCTACGAACTCGTCGCGGACCGGCTGAAAGAAGCACACGCAAGGGTGCGCACACTGCAAGTCCCGGAGGGCGTAAGGATGGCGCTGTCCCGGAAGCTGTTGGTCGTCACGGCCGCGGCGAAGCACGATCTCGCCGATGCGGCAAGGCGCCTGGACAGGTTGATGAAGGACCTCGACGAGGGTCGATTCCCTGAAGGCGACTGATGCGAAGGAACTCCGTAACGACCTACACCGTTGCGGCACTAGGGTGATTAGCCCGTTTCGTGTTTGATTTGCGGTATATATCCGCCTAACGTGCGAAATAAGCTTGAACACATTCGTTCTGGCGAAGTCTCCGAAGGGGAAGACGTGAACAAGGCGCAGCTCGTAGAAGCGATTGCCGACAAGCTGGGCGGCCGTCAGCAGGCCGCCGACGCCGTCGACGCGGTACTGGACGCGATGGTCCGCGCCGTGGTCGCGGGCGACCGGGTCTCGGTCACGGGCTTCGGCTCGTTCGAGAAGGTCGACCGCCCCGCCCGCTACGCCCGCAACCCGCAGACGGGTGAGCGCGTCCGGGTCAAGAAGACCTCCGTTCCCCGCTTCCGCGCGGGTCAGGGCTTCAAGGACCTGGTCGCGGGCACCAAGAAGCTGCCCAAGGGCGGCGAGGTGTCGGTGAAGAAGGCGCCCAAGGGCAGCCTTTCCGGCGGCGCTTCCGCGACGGTCAAGAAGGCCGTGGCCAAGAAGGCCACCACCGCCAAGAAGGCGGCGGCGAAGACCACGGTCGCCAAGAAGACCACCGCCAAGAAGGTCGCCACCGCAAAGAAGGCGGTCACCAAGACCGCCGCGGCGAAGAAGACCACGGCGACGGCCAAGAAGACCACCGCCACGGCCAAGAAGGCCGCGACGACGGCGAAGAAGACCACCGCCGCCGCCAAGAAGACCGCTCCGGCGGCCAAGAAGGCCACGGCGAAGACCACGGCGCCCGCCAAGAAGACGACGGCGCGCAAGACCACCGCGAAGAAGACCACGGCCCGCAAGAAGTAAGGCCACGAGTCACACACGCCGGGGGGGGGGGGCGGGGGGGGGGGGCCCGCCCCCGCGGCCGGGGGGGGGGGGGAGCTCGGTTGGATGGTGTTTTATTGGTGGTGTAG
>NZ_JBHYVA010000213.1:3753-8023 GCF_042750055.1 Streptomyces sp. NPDC059456 | reverse complement strand
CCAGACCCCGCTCCCCGCGCCACACGTCTACGTCCCCCCTCTCCACCCCCCGCGGGGCGCGCCCCCCGGGGCTCCGCCCCCCCCCCCGCGGTGCTGTTCGTGCAGGTCAGAAGGTTTGCAGAGTGATCAGTGTGATCCGCAGCCCCGAGCCCTCGCCGTCCGTCTCGATCCGGACCCGCTGCCCGGGGCGCAGCAGCCGCAGGCCGCCCGCGTCGAACGCCGGGGCCTCGAAGGGCACCGGAGTGCCGTCGTCCAGCAGCACACTGCCGCTGCGGGTCTGGGAGTCGTACGTGTACGCGGTCGCCTGCATACGGGCACTGTATCGGGCCGTGTGAGGGCCCACACCGAGGGCGAGGGCGGTCCGCAGATCCGCAACCGTGTCCACGTCCCGGCGCACGCTCTCCACGTCCGCCAAGGCTATTTCCGCAGCCCCCGACGCCGAATGCCGGGCCCGCGACGGGCCTCCGAACGAGGGTGCCAATTCCACGTCCGGAGCAGCGGAAAGCAGGGTCGTGCCGATTCCCGCCGCATCCGCCAGAAATGCCCGCGGAAATGCGGACGCGGCTTCGAGCACGCGTTGCAATTCCGTCGGCCGCAGCGCGGGGAGATCCGCGTTCATCGCGGCCACCGCCGCCCCCGGCCGGAGCGTGCGGACCCTGCGCGCCCCGTGGGCCAGCGCCGCGTTGAGCCCCGCCCCCGGCGCGTCCGCGACGATCCGCGCCCCCAGCCGCGCCAGTTCCCCGCCGGCCCGCGGATCGTCCGTGACGACCACCACATCCGCGACCGCCCCGCAGTCCAGCGCCCCCGCCACGGTGTCCTGCGCGAACGCCAGCGCGAGCCCGGGACGCGACGTGCCCACGGCCGCCGCCAGCCGGCTCTTGGCCACCGCCAGGGGCTTCAGCGGCACCACCAGACTCCAGACCGCGTTCGTGGCGGACCCCCTCCCTCCGGTACACGTCCGTGCGTGCGCGGACCACGGCCGGGTCATGACCGGGTCATGCGTCGGCCCATTGTCGCCCCCGCCCGGTCGACCCGGCGGCCCGGTGTGCCGGGCGGGGCGTACGGTGTTCTCGACAGAGACCGGACCGGAGGCCACACTTGTCCGGCCGACGAGGTGCCCAAGCTCCCCCAGCCACCGCCGGGAGGTACCCCCACGCACCGGTCCCAGAGGAAGGTGTACGAGTGTCCCGCCGCAGAATCGGCTTCTGGTACCGCCTGGCGGCGGTCATCGCAAAACCGCCGCTGGTCGTGCTCTTCAAGCGGGACTGGCGGGGAATGGACCACATTCCGGCCGAGGGCGGGTTTATCACGGCGGTCAATCACAACTCGTATCTGGACCCGCTCTCCTACGCGCACTTCCAGTACAACACCGGCCGGGTGCCCCGATTGCTCGCCAAGGCGGCGCTCTTCAAGGTCCCCATTGTCGGCGCGATCCTGCGCGGCTCCGGCCAGATCCCCGTCTACCGCGAGACCACCAACGCCCTGGACGCATTCCGGGCCGCCGTGGACGCCATCGAGCGCGGCGAATGCGTGGCCTTTTATCCGGAGGGCACCCTCACCCGCGATCCGGACATGTGGCCGATGGCCGGCAAGACCGGCGCGGCGCGCGTGGCGCTGATGACGAAGGCGCCCGTCATTCCCGTGGCCCAGTGGGGCGCGAACCTCGCGATGCCGCCCTACGCCAAGGAGAACAAGGTCCGGCTGTTCCCGCGCAAGACCCTCCGGGTGCTCGCCGGACCGCCCGTCGACCTCTCCGGGTTCTACGACCGGGAACCCACCCCGGACGTGCTCAAGGAGGTCACCGAGACCATCATGGCGGCCATCACGGAGCTGCTGGAGGAGCTGCGCGGCGAGAAGGCGCCCGAGCAGCCGTACGACCATCGCAAGGCCAGGGCGGAACAGCGGCGCAAGGCCGCGGGGGAGGACCAGAAGTGACACGTCCCGTGAAGGCGGCCGTCTTCGGAACCGGCTCCTGGGGCACGGCCTTCGGCATGGTGCTCGCCGACGCGGGCTGCGAGGTGACCCTGTGGGGCCGCCGCAGCGAGGTCGTCGACGCCATCAACACCGGCCGGACCAACCCGGACTACTTCCCGGACGTCGAACTCCCCGCGAACATGCGCGCCACCACCGACCCGGCCGAGGCCGCGCACGGCGCCGACTTCGCGGTCCTCGCCATCCCCTCCCAGACCCTGCGCGGCAACCTCGCCGCGTGGGCCCCGCTGCTGCCCGCCGACGCCGTCCTCGTCTCCCTGATGAAGGGCATCGAACTCGGCACCGCCAAGCGCATGAGCGAGGTCATCGAGGAGGTGGCCAAGGTCCCCGCCGAGCGCGTCGCCGTCGTCACCGGCCCCAACCTGGCCCGCGAGATCGCCGCCCGGCAGCCCGCCGCCGCCGTCGTCGCCTGCGCCGACGAGGCCGTCGCGCAGCGCCTCCAGACGGCTTGCCACACCCCGTACTTCCGCCCGTACACGAGCACCGACGTCATCGGCTGCGAGCTGGGCGGCGCCGTCAAGAACGTCATCGGCCTCGCCGTCGGCATCGCGGACGGCATGGGACTGGGCGACAACACCAAGGGCTCGCTCATCACCCGCGGACTCGCCGAAGCGACCCGGCTGGGCCTGGCGATGGGCGCCGACCCGCTGACCTTCTCCGGTCTCGCGGGCCTCGGCGACCTCGTCGCCACCTGCTCCTCGCCGCTCTCCCGCAACCACACCTTCGGCACCAACCTCGGCCGCGGAATGACCCTGGAGGAGACCATCGCGGTCACCCGGCAGACCGCCGAGGGCGTCAAGTCCTGCGAGTCGGTGGCCGATCTGGCGCGCCGCCACGGGGTGGACATGCCGATCACCGACACCGTCGTCGACATCGTCCACCACGGCAAGCCGCCGCTGGTCGCCCTGAAGGAACTGATGGGACGCAGCGCCAAACCGGAACGCCGCTGACTCCTTTCCGGACGCATGACCGGGTATCGTCGTGGCGATATGAGCAGCGAGAACCTCCCCCAGACCCCTGAGCAGCAGGGCCGCAAGCCCCGCGTGGCCGTCGTGTTCGGCGGCCGCAGCTCGGAACACGCCATCTCGGTCGTCACGGCGGGCGCCGTGCTGCGCTCCATCGACCGGTCCAAGTACGAGGTGCTGCCCATCGGCATCACCACGGACGGCCGGTGGGCGCTGACCGCCGACGAGCCCGCGCGGATGGCGATCGCCGACCGCAGGCTCCCGAGCGTCGAGGAGCTGGCGGACTCCGAGGACGGCGCCGTCGTGCTGTCCGTCGACCCGGCCAACCGCGAGGTCGTCTACACCGAGCCGGGAGCCGTCCCCAAGGCCCTGGGCGAGGTCGACGTCGTCTTCCCGATGCTGCACGGCCCCTACGGCGAGGACGGCACCCTGCAGGGCCTCCTGGAGCTCTCCGGCATCCCCTACGTCGGCTCGGGCGTCCTCGCCTCGGCCGTCGGCCAGGACAAGGAGTACATGAAGCGGGTCTTCACCTCCTTCGGCCTCCCCGTCGGCCCGTACGTGACCATCCGCCCCCGCGAGTGGGACGCCGACCGGGACGCCGCCCGCGGCCGGATCCTGGACTTCGCCGGCGAGCACGGCTGGCCGCTCTTCATCAAGCCCGCCCGGGCCGGCTCCTCCATCGGCATCACCAAGGTCGACGACGCCTCCGGCCTGGACGAGGCGATCCGCGAGGCCCAGCGCCACGACCCGAAGATCATCGTGGAGGCGCTGCTGCGCGGCCGCGAGATCGAGTGCGGGGTGCTCGAGTTCGAGGACGGCCCGCGCGCGAGCGTGCCCGCCGAGATCCCGCCGGTCTCCAGCCACGACTTCTACGACTTCGAGGCGAAGTACATCGACTCCGCCTCCGGGATCGTGCCCGCTCCGCTCACCCCGGAGCAGACCGCCGAGGTGCAGCGGCTCGCGATCGAGGCGTTCGACGCCGCGTCCTGCGAGGGCCTGGTGCGCGCCGACTTCTTCCTCACCGAGGACGGCACCTTCGTCATCAACGAGATCAACACCATGCCGGGCTTCACCCCGATCTCCATGTACCCGCGGATGTGGCAGGAGTCGGGCATCGAGTACCCGGAGCTGGTGGACCGCCTGATCCAGGCGGCCCTGACCCGCTCCACCGGGCTGCGCTAGCCCGCCGACCCAGCGCGAGAACGCCGACCGCCCCCCCGGCGGGGGCGCCCCGGGGGGGGGGGTGGCTCGGGCGGCGCGGGCGGGCGGGGGGGGCCCGGCAGTCGAAACCGACACCGGGCGCAGGCGGGGGC
>NZ_JBHYVA010000213.1:835-3743 GCF_042750055.1 Streptomyces sp. NPDC059456 | reverse complement strand
GCCCCCCGGGGGGGCGGGGGGGGTGCCCCCCGCCCGGGCTTCGGCGGCGCGGGGCCCTCAGTACGACGAGATCCCCTCGGGTACGGTCCTGGCCACGACGGCGGACAGGCCGACCAGCATCCCCGCATCCGTGGAATGCTCCGCGTCGACCCGGACCTCCGTGTACGCGAGGCGCAGTCCGGTGATGAACCGGAACCCCCCGCCGGCGCTGTCGGGGAGTTTCTGCAGGAGCCACCGGACGCCGTTGACCTCGACGCCGTCCTGCTTCGGATCGGCCATCTCGGGGGGCTTGGGGACACCGCACCGCAGTACGATCGCCGAGCCGCCCCACGCGGCCGTCAGATCCGACTCCGGCAGGGCCTTGGCCCGCGCCAGGCCGGCCACCGTCTCCGGGAGTTCCTTGTGCAGTGCTGCACAGAACCCCGCGACGTCGGCGGGCGGCGTGGGCGGCGGCTCCACCCGGGCTTCGGAATCACCCGGGGCACAGCCCGCGAGGGCCAGTACGGCGGCCAGTACGGGCAGGGCGGGCACACGGAGGGGCCGGCGGTGTACGGACATCACCGGCCAAGAGTAGACGGGGGCTACAGATGGACCACCGGGCAGGTCAGGGTGCGGGTGATGCCCTCCACCTGCTGCACCTTGGCGACGACCATGCGGCCGAGTTCGTCGACGGTGTCGGCCTGGGCGCGGACGATCACGTCGTACGGACCCGTCACGTCCTCGGCCTGGATCACCCCCGCGATCTGGCTGATGGACTCGGCGACGAACGACGCCTTGCCCACCTCGGTCTGGATAAGGATGTACGCCTGTACCACGGAACCTCCAGGGCGGCCACGAGGATCGATTCCCCTAACCTTCGGGTGGGCCCAGGGATGCGAGTGGGCCCGGGGAAGAAGGGACGCCACGGTACCGCGTTGCCGAGCACCACGGGGAGACCCGGGGGCACGGCGCCACGCACAGCGGGGCGTACGGAGAGCAGAAGTTGACGTATCTGTTGACGGTACCCAGAGCTGTGACGGCTCGCGACCGCAAGCGGACTGGGCAAGAAGGGGCACAGCGATGAAGGGCACTGTGGGCGAGCTGGGGGAGTTCGGGCTCATTCGGGAGCTCACCTCACGGCTCACCACCACCCCGGCGGTCCGGCTCGGACCGGGCGACGACGCCGCGGTCGTGTCGGCCCCCGACCGGCGGGTCGTGGCGAGCACCGACATCCTGCTGGAAGGCAGGCACTTCCGGCGCGACTGGTCCACGGCGTACGACGTCGGCCGCAAGGCCGCCGCGCAGAACCTCGCCGACATCGCCGCCATGGGCGCGGTGCCGACGGCCCTGCTGCTCGGCCTGGTCGTCCCGGCCGAGCTGCCGGTCACCTGGCCCACCGAGCTGATGGACGGCCTGCGCGACGAATGCCAGGTCGCCGGCGCGGCCGTGGTCGGCGGCGACGTCGTCCGCGGAGACACCATCACCGTGTCCATCACCGCCCTCGGCGACCTGCGCAACCACGAGCCCGTGCTGCGCTCCGGCGCCCAGCCCGGCGACGTCGTGGCCGTCACGGGCTGGCTGGGCTGGTCCGCCGCCGGTTTCGCCGTGCTCTCGCGCGGCTTCCGCTCCCCGCGGGCCTTCGTCGAGGCGCACCGGCGCCCCGAGCCGCCGTACCACGCGGGCCCCGCGGCCGCCGGGCTCGGCGCCACCGCCATGACCGACGTCAGCGACGGCCTGATCGCCGACCTCGGCCACATCGCCGAGGCCAGCAAGGTGCGGATCGACCTGCGCTCGGCGGCCGTCGACATCCCGACGCAGATGCACGACATCGGGCAGGCCGTCGGCGTCGACCCCTTGCAGTGGGTGCTCACCGGAGGAGAAGATCACGCCATCGTGGCGACCTTCCCGCCCGACGTGAAGCTGCCGGCCCGGTGGAAGGTCATCGGGGAGGTGCTGAACCGGTCCGCGCTGCCCCAGGTGACCGTGGACGGCGCTCCCTGGACGAGCACCGGCGGCTGGGACCACTTCGGCTCCGACCCGTCCACCGAGGAGACCTCGAGATGACCGACGCGCCACCGCTGTGCCTGACCGTCGCCGGATCGGACTCCGGCGGTGGCGCCGGGATCCAGGCCGACCTGAAGACCATGCTGGCGCTCGGTGTGCACGGGATGAGCGTGGTGACCGCCGTGACCGCGCAGAACTCCCTCGGGGTGCAGGGCGTCTGGGAACTGCCCGGTGAGGCCGTGAAGGCCCAGTACCGGGCCGTCGTCGACGACATCGGCGTCCGGGCGGTCAAGACCGGCATGCTGGCCTCCACCGCGCTGGTGGAGACGGTCGCCGAACTGCTCGCGGCCACCTCCGCCCCCGCCGTCGTGGACCCCGTCGGCGTCTCCAAGCACGGGGACGCGCTGCTGGCCGCCTCGGCGCTGGACGCCGTACGCAAGGAACTGCTGCCGCGGGCCACCGTGGCCACCCCCAACCTGGACGAGGTGACGCAGCTCACGGGCGTGGTCGTCGAGAGCGAGGACGACATGCGGCGGGCCGCCGACGCCGTGCTCGCGTACGGACCCGAGTGGGCGCTCGTCAAGGGCGGACACCTGGCCGCCCACGGGAACGAGGCCGCCGACCTGCTCACCGACGGCGACACACAGCTGTGGCTGCGGGCCCCGCGCCACGACAACCGGCACACCCACGGCACCGGCTGCACCCTCGCCAGTGCGATCGCCGCGGGCCTCGCCAAGGGGCAGGACGTCCCGCAGGCCGTCATGGAGGCCAAGGAGTACGTGACCGGCGCCATCGCCGCCGGCTTCGCGCTCGGCGGCGGCATCGGCCCGGTGGACCACGCCTGGCAGTGGCACCGCTGACGGCATCGCAACGGCAGAGGACCACCCCCCGAAGGGACGGGGGGGGGCTCTGGCGGTCGGCCGCC
>NZ_JBHYVA010000213.1:0-825 GCF_042750055.1 Streptomyces sp. NPDC059456 | reverse complement strand
CCAGTACCGGTCCGGGTTGGACAACTGACGATCGGCCTCCAACCCCGGCCGGGCAGTGCCTGTCAATGCAAAATGACGTCACACGAGGTGGACCGGCCTTCTTGGCAACCGGAAAGGGCTGCGCTACGACGGTTGGCGTCAGCGCGAGACCTTGCCGGCCTTGATGCACGAGGTGCAGACGTTGAGGCGCTTCGGCGTCCCACCGACCACGGCACGAACGCGCTGGATGTTCGGGTTCCAGCGACGAGAGGTGCGGCGGTGCGAGTGGGAGATGTTGTTGCCGAAGCTCGGCCCCTTGGCGCAAACGTCGCAGTTGGCAGCCACAGGTCACTCCAAAGACTTCAGATGCACTTACAGTGAAATCCGGCGCACCGGATCAGAAGTCTGAAGAAGTCTGAGTGGTTTGCCGGGGGAATGGCCCGACTTTCATCGGGCAACCGGAGCAGCATACAACGCCTGCCTCGGTCCAAGAAAACTACCATGACTGCCGCCGGCCCCGCCCGCGAGCCCGGACGCCCGGCAGACCTTCGTTACCCTGCGGTGAACCCTGGCCCGCACGAGGAGGAACGCCCGGTGCCGCACGAGCCGCAGCCGCAGTCCCCTGACGAGCTCGACGCCGAAGCGGTGCGCACCTGGAGCTCACTGGCCGTGGCAGCCCTGGGCCGGGCCCGCGAGGACATCGACGCGATCAACGTCTACCCGGTCGCGGACGCGGACACCGGGACCAACCTCTACCTGACCGCCGAGGAGGTCGCGGCCCTGGCCGTGCTCCTCACCGCCCGTATCCGGCTCCGGAACGAGGCGCAGGCCTCACAGACGGAGGCC
>NZ_JBHYVA010000212.1:0-12251 GCF_042750055.1 Streptomyces sp. NPDC059456 | reverse complement strand
CAGCTGGACCTGCGGCACTGCCGCGGAGACGGACGGTGCGGTGGGGGCGGCGGGAACGGGTCCGGGGGTGGCCTGCGGCGCACGCTGCGCGGGCGCAGCCGGCCGGGGGGCGCCGCCCGCCCCGCGCGCCCCCCCGGGGGGGGGGGGCGGGCTGCGGTGTCAGTACCTTGTGGCGCTCCTGCGCCAGCTCGCCACGGTCCAGGTCCGCGGGAGCGCCCTTGATCCCGGAACCACCGATGTCCACGCCGAAGATCTGCATGGAAACACCGTAGGGAACTTCGCGGGCGGGGGCCTACTTCTCGGCGACCAGCGCGGCCGCTTCCGCGCGCAGGTCGCGGCGCAGCTCCTTCGGCAGGGAGAAGGTGATGGACTCCTCCGCCGTCTTGACGATCTCGACGTCGCCGTAGCCGCGGGCCGCCAGCCACTCCAGGACCTCTTCGACCAGGACCTCCGGCACCGAGGCGCCCGAGGTCAGGCCGACCGTGGTGACGCCGTCCAGCCAGGCCTCGTCGATCTCGCTCGCGAAGTCGACGAGGTACGCGGCGCGCGCGCCGGCGTCGAGGGCGACCTCGACCAGCCGGATCGAGTTCGAGGAGTTCTTGGAGCCGACGACGATGACCAGGTCGGAGTCGGCGCCCATGACCTTGACCGCTGCCTGGCGGTTCGAGGTGGCGTAGCAGATGTCGTCGCTCGGCGGGGAGACCAGCAGCGGGAACTTGGTCTTCAGCGCGTCGACGGTCTCCATGGTCTCGTCGACCGAGAGGGTGGTCTGGGAGAGCCAGACGACCTTCGACTCGTCGCGGACCTCGACCTTCGCGACGTCCTCGGGGCCGTCCACGATGGTGATGTGGTCCGGGGCCTCGCCGGAGGTGCCGATGACCTCCTCGTGGCCCTCGTGGCCGATGAGGAGGATGTCGAAGTCCTCGTTGGCGTACCGGATGGCTTCCTTGTGCACCTTGGTGACCAGCGGGCAGGTCGCGTCGATCGTCGCGAGCTTGCCGGCCGCCGCCTCCTCGTGCACCACGGGTGCCACGCCGTGCGCGGAGAACATCACGATGGAGCCCTCGGGGACCTCCTCCGTCCGCTCGACGAAGATGGCGCCCTTCTTCTCCAGGGTCTGGACGACGTACTTGTTGTGCACGATCTCGTGCCGGACGTAGACCGGCGCACCGTACTGCTCAAGGGCCTTCTCGACGGCGATCACGGCTCGGTCCACACCTGCGCAGTAGCCGCGCGGGGCGGCGAGCAGGACGCGTCGGGAAGCGGGAGCAGGGGCGGCAGCAGTCATGTGGTCCATCGTACGGGGGTCTCCAGGAGGCCGGGCGTCGCCCGTTCGGCACAGACTGGGTCGAACGTACGAGCCGACCGCCCCCGGAGGAACGATGGCGTCCGTGACGGACCCCGGCACGGAGCCGAAGCCCGCCCTGCGGCGGAGCCTCGGCTTCCGGGACCTGGTGGTGTACGGGCTCCTGTTCATCGCCCCCATGGCCCCGGTCGGGGTCTTCGGCACCCTCGACGCGAAATCGCACGGCGCCGTCGCGCTCGTCTACCTCTTCGCGACGGTCGCGATGGCCTTCACGGCGTTCTCGTACGCGCAGATGGTCCGGGTGGCCCCGCAGGCCGGGTCGGTCTTCACGTACGCGCGCAAGGGGCTCGGCGAGGGGGCCGGCCTGACCGCCGGCTGGATGGCAATGCTCGACTACCTGCTGATCCCGGCGGTCGCGTACCTGTTCTCCGGGATCGCGATGAACGCGCTGGTACCGGAGGTCTCGCGGTGGGTGTGGACGGCGCTGGCCGTGCTGGTGACCACCGCGCTGAACCTGTGGGGCGTACGGGCTGCCGCGCGCGTGGGCTTCGCCGTGCTGGCGATGGAGATCGCGGTACTGCTGGTGTTCGTGGTGGCCGCGGTGACGGTGCTGGCCCGGGGCGGGGCGCAGCGCGGCTGGCTCTCGCCGCTGACCGGGGACGGTTCCGCGGGGTTCTCCCTGGCGGCGGTGCTGGGGGCGGTGTCGGTGGCGGTCCTGTCGTACCTCGGCTTCGACGCGATCGCCTCGTTCGCGGAGGAGGTCACGGGGGGTTCGGCGCGGGTGGCGCGCGCGGTGCTGTTCTGCCTGGTGCTGGCCGGGACGCTGTTCCTCGTGCAGAGCTACCTGGCGGCGCTGCTGATGCCGGTGTCCTCGGCGGAGCTGGCGGCCGATCCGGCGCAGCAGGGGCCGGCCTTCTACGACGCGGTGGAGTCCTCGGTCGGCTCCTGGCTGCACGACCTGGTCGCGGTCAGCAAGGCGGTCGGGGCGGCCTTCGCGGCGCTGGCCGGGCAGGCGGCGGCGGGCCGGCTGGTGTTCGCGATGGCCCGGGAGCGGCGGCTGCCGGGGGCGCTCGCGCGCACCTCGGACGGGACCCCGCGGCCGGCGCTGCTGGTGGCGGCGACGATCACGCTGGTCGCGGCGGTGTGGGCGGCGCGCCGCGACGACGGGCTCGACCAGCTGGTCTCGGTGGTGGACGTCGGCGCGCTGGTGGCGTTCACGCTGCTGCACGCCTCGGTGGTCGGCTGGTTCGTGGTCAAGCGCGGGGCGGGCGCCCCCGTCTGGTGGAAGCACCTGCTGATCCCGGTGCTCGGGGCGGCGGTGACGGTCGCGGTGATCGTGGAGGCCTCCTGGACGGCGCAGGTGGTGGGCGCGGTGTGGCTGGTGGCGGGCCTGTGCGTGCTGTCCGCCCAGCGGGGCCGCCGCCCGGACCCCGGCGACCCGCCCGCCGCCGCCTAGACCCGGCCGCCTGCCCGGAGGCGGCGCCCGGCGAGGGTACGGGGAGACGGTGCAGTGCGGGGAGGCGGCGCCCGGCGACGGTGCGGGAAGGCGGTACGGGAAGGCGGCGCCCGACGACGGTGCGGGGAAGGCGGTGCGGAGAGGCCGTGCGGGGTGGTGGTGCGGGCCGCTGCGGCGGCGGGACGGGCGGGTGGCGCGGGGCGGTCGGATTCCGACACCCTCGCCGCACCCTGAGACGCTGTCAGCGCGGGCGGATAGCCTGCGCACATGGGTCTGAATACGTCGGCTGACGCGCCGCTGCCGGTCGGCCGGGTGTCCCGGCTCATCGGGGGCTGGATCGACCGGCTCGGCCAGGTGTGGGTGGAAGGGCAGATCACGCAGCTCTCGCGGCGGCCGGGGGCGGGGGTGGTCTTCCTGACGCTGCGCGATCCGTCGCACGACATCTCGCTCAGCGTCACCTGCTACCGCCAGGTCTTCGACGAGGTCGCGGACGCGGTGACGGAGGGCGCGCGCGTCGTCGTCCTGGCCAAGCCGGAGTGGTACGCCCCGCGCGGGCAGCTGTCGCTGCGGGCGACCGAGATACGGCCCGTCGGCATCGGCGAGCTCCTCGCCCGGCTGGAGAAGCTCAAGCGGTCGCTCGCCTCCGAGGGGCTGTTCGCGGCGGACCGCAAGAAGCCGCTGCCGTTCCTGCCGCAGCTGATCGGGCTGGTGGTCGGGCGGGCCTCGGCGGCCGAGCGCGACGTACTGGAGAACGCCCGGCGCCGCTGGCCGGCGGTCCGCTTCGAGGTGCGCAACGTCGCGGTCCAGGGGGTGCACGCGGTGCCCCAGGTGATCGGGGCGGTCAAGGAGCTCGACGCCCTGGACGAGGTCGACGTGATCATCGTGGCGCGCGGCGGCGGCAGCGTGGAGGACCTGCTGCCGTTCTCCGACGAGGAGGTCGTACGCACGGTCGCGGCGGCCCGTACGCCGGTGGTCTCGGCGATCGGGCACGAGCCGGACTCCCCGCTCCTGGACCTGGTCGCGGACCTGCGGGCCTCCACGCCCACGGACGCGGCGAAGAAGGTCGTCCCGGACGTCGGCGAGGAGCTGGAGCGGGTGCGCCAGCTCCAGGGCCGGGGGCTGCGGGCGGTGCGCGGGCTGCTCGACCGGGAGGAACGGGGCCTGGCGCACGCCCTCGCCCGGCCGGTCTTCGTCCATCCGCAGCGGATGGTGGAGACCCGCGAGGCGGAGGTCGAGGCCCTGCTGGCGCGCAGCCGGCGGACGCTGGGCCATCTGCTGGACCGGGCCGATTCGGAGCTGGCCCACACCCTGGCCCGGGTGGTGGCGCTGTCCCCGGCGGCCACCCTGGAGCGGGGGTACGCCGTGCTCCAGCGGGCGGACGGGCACGTGGTGCGCTCGCCGGGGGACCTCTCGGCGGACGAGGTGCTGCGGGCGCGCGTGGCCGAGGGCGAGTTCTCCGTACGCGTCGCCGGACAGCGCGACGCGTGAGCCGCGCACTGCGCGCGGAAGCCTCACGCACGCAACGCACGGATGCGTTGCGCCGCACGGACAAGATGCACTGCACAGACAAGGTGGGACGGGAATGACGGAAACCGATACCTCGTTGGGGTACGAGCAGGCCCGGGACGAACTCATCGAGGTCGTCCGCAAGCTGGAGGCCGGCGGCACCTCCCTGGAGGACTCGCTCGCGCTCTGGGAGCGCGGCGAAGAACTCGCGCAGGTCTGCCGGCACTGGCTGGAAGGCGCCCGCGCCCGGCTCGACTCCGCTCTGGCGGCCCGCGAGGCGGGGGGCGCCCCGGCCGACGGGGGCGACGGGGGCGAGGAGTGATTCAAGTCACCCTCGAGCGGATTTAGTTGAATCTTCTACCACTTTGGGGCTAAAGTCGGGCCATCGCTTCACCTCCGTATGGAAGAAGGCTTTCCGATGTCTCTCGTTCTTGACTCCGCCGCCCAGGACCTGCTGTTCCGCGAGGCCCGCACCGCCAACTCGTTCTCCGACGAGCCGGTGACCGAGGAGCAGGTCCAGGCGATCTACGACCTGGTCAAGTACGGCCCCACCGCCTTCAACTCGACGCCGCTGCGCATCACGCTGGTCCGCTCCCCCGAGGCCCGTGAGCGCCTCGTGAAGCTCATGGCCGAGGGCAACCAGGCCAAGACCGCCGCCGCGCCGCTCGTCGCGATCCTCTCCGCGGACAACGAGTTCCACGAGGAGCTCCCGGCGCTGCTCCCCCACTTCCCGCAGGCCAAGGACGCCTTCTTCAGCGAGCGCCCGGTCCGCGAGCAGTCGGCCCTGATGAACGCCGCCCTGCAGGCCGCGTACTTCATCGTCGGCATCCGCGCCGCCGGCCTGGCCGCGGGCCCGATGGGCGGCCTGGACTTCGCGGGCGTCCAGAAGGAGTTCCTGGACGACGACCACACCCCGCTGATGGTCGTCAACATCGGCAAGCCGGGCGAGGACGCGTGGTTCCCCCGCGGCCCGCGCCTGAGCTTCGACCAGGTCATCACCACCGTCTGAGTCCGGATCCGGGCAGGTACGCAGAAGGGGCGGGGCCCGCGGAGCGGGGGGGGGGCGCGGAGCGGGTGACCCCGCCGGGCGGGGGGGGGCCCCGCGCCCGCGAACGACGGCGTGAAGACGACGCCCACGCCGGCCGCCAGAGCGGCCGCACGGGAGAGGAGCCTGCGTACGGACGGACTGAGGATCATCCGGTCACGTTAGGGACGGTCCGGCCCGCTCGCAGCTCGGGGTGGGCCGACCGGCGTAGCGATCCCCGGCGGCGTCATGAGCGGTCGAGGGCCGCCGTCCTCGGCTCCCGTGCACGGACGCGGGAGCCGTCGCGGCCGCCGTTCGGCGCCATCCCGGCCCGGGGAGGGGGCCGTGCGTTCGGGTCGCCCGCTCCTCCCCTGCCTTCGCGGGCCGGGTGGCCTGCCCGTTCCGTGCGCCTCCGGAAGCTCGCCGGCGGCGGCTCCTGGTGTCACCCTGCCGGGGGGGGGATCCGCCAGGTGCCGCTGCCGCTGCGGGGTCACGTCGGCGGGCAGGCCGACCGGTGCCGGCTCGTACCGGGACCAGGTGCCGTCGAGGAGGCGGGGCAGGTGGTCGCGGTCCGGCATTCCGGCGCCGGGCGGGCAGGGCCTGGTGACGGCCTATCCGGCGGTGCGGAGGCGGGTGGCCGCCGCCTCGGCCTCCCGCACCACGCGGCCCGTGTCGACGTCGACGAGTCCGCCCCCGAACTTCAGCGGACGTCCGTCCACGAAGACGGAGTCGATGTTCTCGGGCCGCCCGTTGAAGACGATCTGGCCGACCCACTCGAAGCGCGGTGCGAAGTTCAGGGCCGCCGGGTCGATGACGAGCAGATCGGCCCGCTTGCCAGGGGTCAGGGAGCCCACCCGGTCCGCGATGCCGAGGGCTTCGGCGCCGCCCAGGGTGGCCATCCGCAGGACGTCGGGCACCTGGGGGAAGACCCCGGCGTCCAGGGCCCGGGCACGTTGCAGGCCGATGGCCGTCTTCATCAGCGCCTGGAAGTCCGAGGTGTCGTTGGTGCCGCCGTCCAGCCCGAGCCCGACCTTGACCCCCCGTCGTCTGAACTCCGGGAGCCGCATGACGCCGGAGGCCAGACGCATGTTGCTCAGCGGGCAGTGGACCGCCCGCGCGTCGTGGTCCGCGACGGCGGCGATCTCCTCGTCGGTCAGGTGGACCGCATGGTTGATCAGGAGCCGCGGCCCCAGCGCGCCGATGTCGGCGAGGACCCCGAGGGGATCGTCCGCGCGTTGCTCCGGGCGTTCCAGGACATGGGAGTTGAGCATGACTCCCAGCTCCTGGGCGGCTTCCCAGTGCGCGCGGTTGAGGTCCTGCGCTGCCCGCGCCGCGTGGGTGGCGATCTGGAAGGAGCCGAGCGGCACCGGGTCGACGAGATCCTTCTTCACCTGCGTGACCAGTGCCGCGTCGGGTTGGGGCGGGAACATCGCGTAGGTGAACCGCACCCCGGTGCCGGCCAGGGCCCGTACGTAGCTCTCGATGAGGTCGTGGTCGAAGATGTCCGACCAGTCGACGAGGGTGGTCACGCCGGACTGGACGGCGTCGAGGGCCGCGAGGCGCACGAAACTGTGGAGCGCCGCGGGGGTCAGCCGGCCGCGCGCGGGGTCGGTGCACCGTTCGAACCAGCCGAACAGGTTGCCGTCGGTACAGCCCCCGCGGATCGCCGCCTGCCAGAGGTGGGTGTGCACGTCGACGAAGCCCGGCATGACCAGCTTGCCCGAGGCGTCGACCACCCGGGTGCCGGGCGGTGCCTGGAGGCCGGTGCCGACGGAGGCGATGGCTCCGTCGCGCATCAGGACGTCGGCGTTCTCCATCGAGCCGAGGGGGCCGCTGCCCAGGGCGGGGTCCATGGTGAGCACGAGGGCGGCGCCGCGGAGCAGGATCGTACGGCCGGCCGGGACCGGCGGGTGGGGGACGCTGTTGCGGGGGGCTGAGCGGGCGGTGCCACCGAGGAGGAGCGGGGCCGCTGCGGCCGCACCGAGGCCGGTGAGGAGGTCGCGGCGGCTGCGGGCCGGCTGCGGGGTGGGGGTCGACTGCATGGTGTTGCCTCCCGAGAGCTCAGAACGGAAGGCCCGCCCGGACGACGTGGTGACGGCGCGTCGAGCAGCGGCGGGAGATTACCCGCAGCATTCCCAACCCGTGGCCTTCCCATGGGCGTTCGCGGAAAACATTTTCCGTTCCCGGCGGCTGCGGGCCGTGCCGGGGCCCGCCGGCCCCGTCGACCGAGAGGTCGCACACGGGTCGCAGAGGGGTCACAGGGGTGGTCGCAGAGCGGTCGCAGAGGTGTGCGACGGTCGCGGAAACGCGTCACTCCCGGAAGTCCGAACGCGGCGGGCGCGGTGACCGGGCGATGGATGGGACAGGTGTTCCCACCCGGCAGGGCGCGCCATGGCCGCCGGGGGGCCCACCGGCCGAGAGGGCCTGCTCCGCCCCGGAGCCGCGGCGACCGGACGTCGGAATCTGATCGTTTCATTGCATCCAACGTGCGGTCGATTGATCGTTTTATGAGTCCGGAATGACCGGTGGCGGCTGTCATTACGGCAAGGTCACATGACGAACCCGAACTGACTATGCTCCCCGATGTGTTGCGCTGCGCTCACAGCGAGTCATGGACGCTGTGGTGCGCACGGCCGGAGCGTGGCTGCCAGAGAAGCGACCATCGGCGCCCTCTCGAAGCGACCCCTCGGGCCCCATCGGAGCATGCGTGTCCGCCCCGCCGGTGGCCGTCGTTCCTTTCGGCGCATCACATCGCCTCAGTCCGCTCATTTTCAGACCGTATGGGGGCCCCTGATGGTTCGTGCAGGTGCAATGTCCAGAGCCCGGCCCGCCACAGACACTCGGGTGTGGCTGCTTCCTCCCGCAGTCCTGGCGGGAGCCTCGGCCGTAGCGTTGCTCTTTTCCCCTGCACAGATACGGACACCGCTTGCCTGGTGGGGCCTTGCCGCTGTCGTCCTGACGCTCGTCACCTCCGCCGAGGCAACGCGCCGCCTGCGATCGGCGGAAGCGGCCCGCAACGCACAGGTCAGCGCCCAGGCGGACGAGTACCACGCACAACGCGAGGCCGTGCTGACCGGACGCCTGACCGACCAGCGGGCGACCGCGGTCTGGCTCGCCGAAGAGCTTCTTCCCGCGGCCGTCGCCCGTCTGCACAAAGGCGTTCCGGCCTCGGAGATCCTGCAGGCCGTGACCTTCGGCGACCACCTCGACGGCGAGTTCGCCGAGGCGCTCAGGGGTGCGCTGCAGACGCTCCTGGAGGCCGTCGAGGGCGAGGAGCACACGCGCGACTCCTCCCAGCGGGCTCTGGTGGCGGTGGCGCGCAGGGTGCAGGCGATCGTGCACCAGCTCGCCAAGGATCTCCATTCCATGCAGATCCTCCACGGCACGGACGTCGTGGTCTCCCGCGGTCTGCAGGACATCGACCACCGCAATGCGCTGATCGGCCGCCTCGCGGCCAGCATCGCGGTCCTGGGTGACTCCCGGCCCGGGCGTCAGTGGTCGAAGGCCATTCCGCTCTACGACGTCCTGCGCGGAGCCATGTCACGCATCGTGGACTATCCCCGCGTGAAGCTGCAGGCGGTCACGGAGGTGGCCGTGATCGGCTCGGGAGCCGAGCCGCTGATCCACCTGCTCGCCGAACTGCTCGACAACGCCACGACGTTCTCGCCGCCGCACACCCCGGTGGAGGTCACGGCGAGCGAGGTGCCCTCCGGTATCGCCATCGAGATCGAGGACCGTGGGGTCGGACTCACCGAGGAAGTCCGGGAGCACATCGAACGCGTCATGGCGCAGGCCATGTCGGGCATCCAGCTGTCGGCTCTGGGCGAGGTCACCCAGCTCGGCCTCCCCGTCGTCAGCAGGCTGGCCCACGAGCACGGCTGCGAGGTCGACCTGCGCACCTCCGCCTACGGAGGCGTACGGGCCGTCGTCCTCGTGCCCCGGCGGCTGATCACCACGATGCCGCAGCCCGTCCTGAGGCCGCAGGAGCCCGTCCGCAGGCGCCCGGTCGGCCCGGTCCTGTCGCGGCCGGCGTCGGCGCGCGAAGCCGTCGTGGATTCCGGCGAGGTGAGGAAGACCGCCAACGGACTTCCCCAACGACGACGGGAGTCACCCGTCCCGAAGCCGGTCGTACTGGCGACCCCTCCGCCCCCCGTCGCTCCGGCCGCCCCCTGGGGCACCTCGGGCACGTCCCGCCAGCCGGGTCTGATGTGGGAGGCGTTCAACGGCGAGAAGAAGCCGGTCGCCGAACCTTCCACTCCCCCCAGCGAACCGTCAGATGAGGTTGAGTAACGTGCAGCCACTGCCCAACATGGACTGGATGCTCAAGGAGCTCGTGGGTGGCGTCCCCTACGTGCGACACGTGGTCGTCCTGTCGTCGGACGGCCTGTGCATCGGGCAGGCGAACACGGCGCCCGACACCGCTGACGCGATCGCCGCTGCATGCTCCGGCATCCAGAGCCTGGCGCGGGCCATCGCCCAGATGTTCCCGCACGGGGACGCTTCGACGCGGATGGTCGGGATCGAGGCCGACGGCGGGTACTTCTCCCTGATGGCGGCCGGCCCCGGGGCCTATCTCGCGGTGCTGGCCGACCAGGAGGTGGACGCGGGACTCCTGGGTGACCGCATGAGGACGTTGGTGGTCCGCATCGGCCAGCACATGACCAGCCCGCCCCGTGAGGACGTCGGGCAGGCGATGTGACATCAAAAGACCAGGACTCCTGGGATGAAGGCACTCCCGTCCCGCTCTACGTCATCACCGGTGGCCCGGGCTCCTCGGCCACGAACTTCAACCTGGTCACCCTCATCGCGGCGAGGTCCGAACCCGAACCCGCGATGCAGCCCGAGCAGGCGGCCATCCTCTCCATGTGCACGTACCCGCTCTCGGTGGCCGAGTTATCGGCATACCTCGGCCTTCCGTTCAGCGTCGTCACCGCGCTGCTCTCCAAACTCGTCGACGACGAGCGTGTCGAGGCCATCGCGCCCGTACCGGTGGCTGCCTTTCCCGAACGCGGCCTTCTGGAGGCGGTGATCCATGGACTACGCAAGCTCTGACGCGCCCGGTGCCCGCCCGCGTGACACCGATGCGCCGCTGCCCCACGGCGCCAGGGGGGTCAAGGTCGTGATCGTCGGCGGCTTCGGCGTCGGCAAGACGACGATGGTCGGGGCGGTGAGCGAGATCCCGCCCCTGACCACCGAGGAAACCATGACGCAGGCGGGCGTCGGAATCGACCACAACCCCGGCGCCGGGTCCAAGAACACCACGACCGTAGCGATGGACTTCGGACGGATCAGCATCAACCGGGAGCTGGTCCTCTACCTGTTCGGGACGCCGGGGCAAGAACGCTTCTGGTTCCTGTGGAACGGCATCTTCGAGGGCGCGCTCGGCGCCGTGGTCCTCGTCGACACACGCAGGATCGAAGTCTGTTTCGAGGTCATCACCCGCCTCGAAGACCGCCGCGTCCCGTTCGTCGTGGCCGTCAACGCCTTCCCGGAGGCTCCGCAATACCCCGTACCGGATCTGCGTACTGCTCTGGCCCTCAGCGAATCCGTGCCCATCGTCACCTGCGACGCACGGAACCGGGCGTCCTGCCGCGACGCCCTGCTCTCGCTGATGGTCTACCTGAGCACACTCGCCGCCGCCCAGGAGACCGCATGACCTTTCCCTCTGCTGAACACGGCCGGCCCACGGCGGAACCCGGGGCCGCCCCGCCCCCGGGCTGTCCGGCCCACACCGCCACCGGAACCGACGGAGCCACCCGGCTCTACGGCACCGCGGCGGCGACGGACCCCATGGGCCTGTACGAGAAGTTGCGTGCCACCCACGGTCCGGTGGCCCCCGTGCTGCTCGACGGCGACGTACGCGCCTGGCTCGTCCTGGGGTACCTGGAGAACCGTGACGTGGCCAGCCGCCCGACCCAGTTCTCCCGCGATCCCCGCGTCTGGCACGGCTGGAAGAGCGGGGAGATCGACCCCGCCACCTCGCCGCTCGTGCCGATGATCGGCTGGCGCCCCGACTGCGTCTGCGCGGACGGCGAGGAGCACCAGCGCCTGCGCGGCGCGGTCACGGCCGGTCTCAGCCAGTTCGACCACCGCGGAATCCGCCGTCACATCGCCCGTTTCGCCCACCAGCTGATCGACACGTTCTGCGAGAGCGGCGAGGCGGAACTGGTGGGCCAGTTCACCGAGCACCTGCCGATGCTCACCCTGACCCACCTCCTCGGGATGTCGGACGAGTCCGGACCCGGACTCGTGCACGCCGCCCGTGACCTCTTCAAGGCCACCGAGACCTCGCTCGCCAGCAACGCCTACGTCCTGGAGAGCCTCCGGCAGCTCGTCGTCGCCAAGCGGGCCCGCCCCGGGCACGACATCGCCTCCGCGTTGATGGCCCATCCCGCCAACCTCACGGACGAGGAGGTCCAGCATCACCTGCGCCTCATCCTGCTCGCCGGCTACGAGACGACGGCCAACCTCATGTCCAACGTGCTCCGCATGGTCGTCACCGACCCCCGGTTCCGCGGTTCGCTGGCCGGCGGTCAGATGACCCTGCCCGAAGCCGTGGAGCAGGTCCTGTGGGACGAGCCACCGCTGATGGTGTGTCCGGGCCGCTGGGCCAAGGGGGACACCGTTCTCGGGGGACAGCAGATCAAGACGGGGGACATGCTGCTGCTGGGGCTGGCGGCCGGGAACGTCGACCAGGCGATCCGACCGGATCCCTCGGCTCCCGTGCACCACAACCGCGCGCACCTGTCCTTCAGCGCCGGCACGCATGAATGTCCCGGCCAGGACATCGGCCGCATCATCGCCGACTCGGGCATCGACATCCTGCTCACCCGTCTTCCCGACATCGCCCTGGCCGTCCCGGAGGGGGGGGGCGCCCAGGCGGGGCGCCCACGGGGGCCGCCCCCCCCCGCGCGGGGGGGGTAAGACAACAACACGCCCCCACACCCCCAAATCGAGTC
>NZ_JBHYVA010000211.1:0-12280 GCF_042750055.1 Streptomyces sp. NPDC059456 | reverse complement strand
GAGCACCGCGACAGCCTGGGCACCCACGCCCCGCCCAGCAGGCGTACCCCGGATACCCGGGCTACCCGTACCAGCAGCCGAAGAGCAACGGCTTCGGGATCACGGCCCTGGTCCTCGGCATCATCGGCGTGGTCACCTGCTACGTGGGCCTGCTGTTCGCCGTCCCGGCGCTCGTGTTCGGCATCCTGGGCCGGGGCAAGGCCAAGCGCGGCGAGGCCGACAACGGCTCGATGGCGCTGGCCGGCATCATCCTGGGCGCGGTGGGCATCGTGCTCAGCCTGCTGACGATCGGGCTCCTGATCTTCGGCCTCCTGCTCGGTGACGAGCAGAGCGGCGACGGCTTCGACAGGCCGCCCTCGCGCACGCACCTCCGCGAGAACGTCTGACGCGAGAACGTCCGAAGCGGGGGCGTCCGAAGCAGGGGCGTCCGAAACGGGGGCGGCGGGCCACGGGGCACACGCACACGACGCACCACGCACGGCACGGGGCCGGGGCCCGGCCACAGGCCCCCCGGGCCCGCCCCGGCGTCAAACCCCCCCCGGCACCCCTCGTCCGGCAACCCCCCGCCCGCGACCCCGCCCCCCCCCGCCCCGCCCACACCACCACCCCCACCCAGCCCCGCTCGGGGGCGCGGCGGGGCCCCCCCCCGCCCGGCCCCCCCCCCGTCCGTCATCCGCCGCCTGTCACCCGTCGTCCGTCATCCGCCGTCCGGCTACGCGGCCCGCGCCGCCCACGGCCAGTCCGCGTCCCGGCCGCCCTCGATCAGGGTGACCATGCGGAACGCCGCGTCGGTGAGCCCGCCGAAGGTGTGCCGGCCCGCGGACCCGGAGGGCGCGTGGCCCGTCCGGTAGCCGGCCAGGTTCCAGGCGTACACCGGGACCTCGTCCGGGACGAGGGCCGTCGGGTCGCCGCCGTGGCGGTACGTCGCCTGCTCGCCGGTGACGATCAGGGCCCGGTCGTGCCCCCTGTAGTACCGCCGCACGGCCTCCGAGGTGTTGGTGCCGCCGAGGTCCTCGAACCGCTCCAGCACCTTCAGCACGGACTCGCCCCGGGCGTACGGGACCTGCTTGCTCTGCGTACCGAACTGCAGCAGGTCCGCGTCCTCGGCGCGCAGCGCCAGCGCCGCGCCGAACACGGCCGCCGCGTCCGCCCGGTTGAGCCGGGAGCGGTCCGACAGCGGCGCCCACATGGAGCCCGACCGGTCCACGAGGACCAGCGTCCGGCCCGGCAGCGCGGGCACGTTGGCCAGGGAGTGGCCGAGCGCCCGCTCCAGCGGGTACGCCCAGCGCAGCGACGGCGCGTGCCGGTAGCGGCCAGGCAGCGGAAGGGGAACTGCCGCGACCGGGCGACGGCCTCCGGATCGCACACCTTCGCCGCGACCTGCGCGGCCACCGCGTCGGAGACACCGGCCTGGTCGAAGTTGCGCAGGTTCCGCAGCAGCGCCATCGCGCCCGTGGACGGGATGACCGCCTCCCAGGCGGCCGCGTCCATCGGCCCCTGGAGTCAGCCGGCCAGCGCCTCCCAGGTCATGCCCGCGGCGGCGAGCCGCTCGGCCCCGCCCGGCGCGGTGACCTGCGCCCGGCGCTCCTCGACCGGGAGCTCCATGAGGTCCCGGTGCGCGAGCAGGGTGCGGTTGCCGGGCGGCACCTGAGCCGTCTCCGGGTGGTGCCGGCGGTCGAGGGCGTACCGGAACAGCTGGCCTGCCAGGGCCTGGCGGGATCGGGCGAGGCGTGCACCCGGTTCAGCACGTCACCGAAGCGGAAGCCCTTCGAGGAGGTGCCGTACTTCAGCAGCGAGGCGGCGGTGTAGAGCCTGCGTACGGCGTCGGCGATGCCGCGCTTGACCGGCTTGGGCACGGCGCGCCCGTACGTCGCCGTCCAGTAGGCCAGCAGTTCACCGGGCTCGTCCGCACGCAGCAGTACGGAGTCCACCACGCTGCGGTTGGCGGGCCCCTCGGTCGCTCCGGCGTCGAGCCGCGCCTTGACGTACTCGGCCGCTCCGACCAGCGAGGCGGTCCGCATGTTCGCGTCCTTGCGCGGCCAGCCGAGCAGGCCGGCGGTCCACGCGGGATCCTCGACGGCCAGGCGCCGCACGAGCGCGGCGAACCGGTCGTCACGGGTCTCGGCGTTCTCGCGGAACGTCTGCTGCGTGACGAAGTCGGCGACGGCGAGCAGGAACAGCTCGGAGCGCGGGTCGCGGACGAAACCGGGGCCGCCCCGGTGGTTGACGGCGCGGGTGCCGGTGGAACGCACGGGCGAGGCGGGCCCCGCCGCGGCGGCCGCGGAAGCAGGAGCGGACGCCTTCTTGAACGCGCGCAGGTTGAAGCGGGCCATGAGGATCCCCCCGAATCCAGTGGTACGTGGGGGAGGCGTGACGTGCGGGATGCCCGAGATCAGGGTCGGCGACGGACTTATTGCCGGGCGAGCTGCCGAGCTGATCCACCGGCCGCAGCCGGGCGGGATTCGAACCCGCGACCTCCCGGTCCCCGAAGCAACCGTCGCCTGCGCGCCGGGCACCCCGCACGCGGCCTCCCGAGATCAAGGTGGCGGCGGCTTGGGATTCTCGGGAAAAGAAGGAGCCGCAGCCCGCGCACCGGGAGGCGCGTGACGCAGGTGTCCAGAGATCGAGGTCGGCGAAACCACGTGCTGCTCTGCCAACTGAGCCACACCGGCCCGAAAGCCGGTGATGGGACTCGAACCCGCGACCGGCCCATCAAGAGTGGAAGTAGGTCTCGCCTTCGCACCTGGACGAGTCCCACCGTAGGCGGGCCGCCCGCGGGCCCGCCACGCATTCAAGCCCCCGTGCGCAGCCGCTCGCGCGCCTCCATCAGCGCGAAGCCCAGCAGGTTCAGCCCGCGCCAGCGGGCCGGGTCCAGGGCGCGTTCGTCGTCGGCGGCCAGGCCGATGCCCCAGACGCGGTCCATCGGACTCGCCTCCACCAGCACCCGGTTCCCGGTGCCCAGCAGGTACGCGCGCAGCCCGGGGGTGGACGCGAACTTGTGCACGCTGCCCTCGACCACCAGCGCGAACCGCTCCCGCTCCCAGACCGCGTCGTCGAAGGCGCGCACGAGCCGGCCGGCCTTCTTGGCCTCCGCCGGAGTCCTGGCCTCCAGCGCGGCGCGCTCCGCCTCGGGGTCGCCGAACAGCCGGGCCTTGCCGGCCATCATCCAGTGCTCCGCCGTGTCGTACCGGACATCACCGACGGTGAAAGGTGACGGCCACCACTGGCTCATGCAGCTGGGGCCGAGCGTCCCGTCCGGGCGCGGCCGGTGCCCCCAGAACGGCAGGTACTTCACCCGCTCACCACGGCTGACCTGCTCGATCAACTTGTCGATCTTCTCCATGCACGCGAGTCTGACAGTCGCCACTGACACTTCGTACGGGATTTGGGGTGTGTCTCGACACATGGTCGACCGATTCCGTCGCGTAATCAAAAGGCAACAACGGAATCACTTGGCTGCGGGTAACACCTCTGCCAGGATCGGCACTCAATTCGAGCTGAAGCTACGGAGAGCGTGAGAGCGTGATGGGTAATCGCTTCCAGGTCAAGGACCGCTTCGCAGACGGCGCGCAGTACATCGACGGGCAGCTGAGGTCCGGAACCTCCGGGCGGTCGCACACCGTGGTCGATCCTGCGACGGGCGAGGAGGTGCTCACGTACGAGCTGGCCTCCACCGCCGATGTCGACGAGGCCGTCGCCGCCGCCAAGCGGGCCTTCCCGGCCTGGTCCGCGGCCACCCCCGGCGAGCGCTCGGACGCCCTGCACCGGCTCGCCGCGGTGCTGGCCGAGCAGGCGGAGGACTTCGCGTACGCGGAGTCCCTCCAGTGCGGCAAGCCGATCAAGCTGTCCACCGAGTTCGACGTTCCGGGAACCATCGACAACACCGCCTTCTTCGCGGGCGCCACCCGGCATCTCCAGGGGCAGGCGGCGGCCGAGTACTCAGGGGACCACACCTCCTACGTGCGGCGCGAGGCCATCGGGGTCGTCGGTTCCATCGCCCCCTGGAACTATCCGCTCCAGATGGCCGCCTGGAAGATCCTCCCGGCGATCGCCGCGGGCAACACGATCGTCCTGAAGCCCGCCGAGCTGACCCCCCTCACCTCCCTGATGTTCGCGCAGGCGGCCAAGGACGCGGGCCTGCCCGACGGCGTGGTCAACATCGTCACCGGCGCCGGCCGGGACGCGGGCGAGCACCTGGTCGGCCACCCGGACGTGGTGATGACCTCGTTCACCGGCTCCACCGCCGTCGGCAAGCGCGTCGCCGAGATCGCCACCGCCACCGTCAAGCGGCTCCACCTGGAGCTCGGCGGCAAGGCGCCCTTCGTGGTCTTCGACGACGCCGACCTGGAGGCCGCCGCGCACGGCGCCGTCGCCGCCTCCCTGATCAACACCGGTCAGGACTGCACCGCCGCCACCCGCGCGTACGTCCAGCGCCCCCTGCACGACGCCTTCGTCGCCCGCGTGGCCTCGCTGATGGAGACCGTCCGCCTCGGTGACCCGTTCGACCCCGCCACCGACCTCGGCCCGCTGGTCTCGCACGCCCAGCGCGACCGGGTCGCCGGGTTCGTGGAGCGCGCCCGCGGCTACGCCACCGTCGTCACCGGCGGCGAGATCCCCGGCGGCGAGCTCGCAGCGGGCGCCTACTACCGGCCCACCCTCGTCTGCGGCGCCGCCCAGGACAGCGAGGTCGTCCAGTCCGAGATCTTCGGCCCGGTCCTCGTCGTCCTGCCCTTCGACTCCGACGACGAGGGCATCGAGCTGGCCAACGACACCCCGTACGGGCTCGCCGCCTCCGCCTGGAGCCGCGACGTCTACCGGGCCGGCCGCGCCACCCGCGAGATCAAGGCGGGCTGCGTCTGGGTCAACGACCACATCCCCATCATCAGCGAGATGCCCCACGGCGGCTACAAGGCGAGTGGCTTCGGAAAGGACATGAGCGCCTACTCCTTCGAGGAGTACACGCAGGTCAAGCATGTGATGTACGACAACACGGCGGTCGCCGCCAAGGACTGGCACCGCACCATCTTCGGGGACCGCACCTAACCGAATCCGGCTTCTGCCGCGTGGCAGCCCGCCGCCTGACCAGCGGCGCCACCCATCCCGAAAGGGCAGCTCATGGAGCAGTTCGAGCCCGACCGCCTCTCGGCGGCGCAACTCGCCGCGATGCGGCGCAGCCTCACCAGCGGGCGCGGCGCCCTCACCCGCCGCTCGCTGCTGCGCGCCTCCGGCGTCGGAGCGCTCACCCTCGGCGGCCTGGCCTCCCTGTCCGCCTGCGGCATCCCGCCGGCCAAGCGCGCGGGCGACACCGCCGTCGCCTCCGACGACCACTCGGACCGGGAGAAGGAGATCAACTTCTCCAACTGGACCGAGTACATGGACACCAGCGAGGACGAGAAGACCCACCCCACGCTGGACGATTTCACCCGGCGCACCGGGATAGCCGTCAAGTACACCGAGGACATCAACGACAACGTCGAGTTCTTCGGGAAGGTCCGCCCGCAGCTCGCGGCCGGCCAGGACACCGGCCGCGACCTGATCGTCGTCACCGACTGGCTCGCCGCCCGCATCATCCGGCTCGGCTGGGCGCAGAAGCTGGACCCCTCGCACCTCCCGCACGCCTACGCCAACCTGATCCCGCAGTTCCGCAACCCCGACTGGGACCCGGGCCGCGCGTACAGCTACCCGTGGACCGGCATCGACACCGTCATCGCCTACAACGCGAAGGCCACCGACGGCAAGAAGGTCGACTCCGTCACCCAGCTGCTCGACGACCCCTCCCTCAAGGGCCGCGTCGGCTTCCTCACCGAGATGCGCGACACCGTCGGCATGACCCTGCTCGACCAGGGCAAGGACCCGGCGAACTTCACCACCGCGGACTACGACGCGGCCATCGGCCGGCTCCAGAAGGGCGTGGACACCAAGCAGATCCGCCGCTTCACGGGCAACGACTACACCGCGGACCTCGACAAGGGCGACCTCGCCGCCTGCCTCGCCTGGGCCGGCGACATCATCCAGCTCCAGGCCGGCAACCCGGACATCAAGTACGCGATCCCGGCGCCCGGCTACATCACCTCCAGCGACAACCTGCTGGTCCCCGCCCACGCCCGGCACAAGGCCAACGCCGAGAAGCTGATCGACTTCTACTACGAGCCCCCGAACGCCGCCCGGCTGGCGGCGTTCATCAGCTACGTCTGCCCGGTCGAAGGCGTCAAGGAAGACCTTGCGAAGATCGACCCCGCGCTCGCGGACAACCCCTTGATCATCCCGGACAAGGCGATGGCGGCCAAGGCCCGCGCCTTCCGCTCCCTCACCAGTGAGGAAGAGACCGCGTACGAAGAGAAGTTCGCCAAGCTCATCGGAGCCTGACGAACCCCCCCCCGTGCCGGCATCCGCGCCCCGCACCCTTCCGACGACACCACCACCGAAGGCCGCGACCCATGACTGACAAGACCGCGGGCGGCGACGTCCGCCTCGCCGGGATCAGCAAGCACTACGGCTCGTTCACCGCCGTGCACCCGCTGGATCTCACCATCCCCCAGGGCTCCTTCTTCGCCCTGCTCGGCGCCTCGGGCTGCGGGAAGACCACCACCCTGCGCATGATCGCCGGCCTGGAGGAGCCCTCCACCGGCACGGTCCACCTCGGCGACCGCGAGGTCACCCACCTGCCGCCGTACAAGCGCCCCGTCAACACGGTGTTCCAGAGCTACGCGCTGTTCCCGCACCTGAACATCTACGAGAACGTGGCCTTCGGACTGCGCCGCCGCGGCATCAAGTCCGTCAAGAAGCAGGTCGACGACATGCTGGAGCTGGTCGAGCTCGGCCAGTTCGCCCAGCGCAAGCCGCACCAGCTCTCCGGCGGCCAGCAGCAGCGCGTGGCCGTCGCCCGCGCACTCATCAACCACCCCCAGGTGCTGCTCCTCGACGAGCCCCTCGGCGCCCTCGACCTCAAGCTGCGCCGCCAGATGCAGCTGGAGCTCAAGCGGATCCAGACCGAGGTCGGCATCACCTTCGTACACGTCACGCACGACCAGGAGGAGGCCATGACCATGGCCGACACGGTCGCCGTGATGAACGGCGGCCGCGTCGAGCAGCTGGGCGCGCCCGCCGAGCTGTACGAGAACCCGCGGACCACCTTCGTCGCCAACTTCCTCGGCACCTCCAACCTCATCGCGGCCGAGGTCCTGGAGGCGGGCGGCGCCGACGTCACGGTCAGCTCGGCCGGAACCAGGCTGCGCCTGCCCGCGGCCCGATGTTCGACCACCCCGAAGACCGGCGGGAAGCTGCTGGTCGGGGTGCGCCCCGAGAAGATGTCCCTGGTCCACGCGGACGAGGCGGACACCGTCGGCGCGGGCCGCAACAAGATCCACGGCAAGATAGCCGCCTCCTCCTTCATCGGGGTCTCCACCCAGTTCGTCATCGACAGCCAGGTCTGCCCCGAGCTGGAGGTGTACGTCCAGAACATCGAGCGGGACGCCCGCCTCGCCCCCGGCGCCGACGTCGTCCTGCACTGGAACCCGGAGCACACCTTCGGCCTCGACGCCGCCCAGGACATAGACGCCGGAATCGAGACGGTCGAGGAGGGCGCATGACCGCCACCGTCGCGCCACCGGAGGCCGAGGCCACGGCCGAACCCCCGGTCCACAGGCCGTCCGTGCGCAAGCGGCTGATCCCGTACTGGCTGCTGCTCCCCGGCATCCTGTGGCTGCTGGTCTTCTTCGTGCTGCCGATGGTCTACCAGGCCTCCACCTCGGTGCAGACCGGCTCCCTCGAAGAGGGCTTCCGGGTCACCTGGCACTTCCAGACCTACTGGGACGCGCTCACCGAGTACTACCCGCAGTTCCTGCGCTCCCTCGCCTACGCCGGCACCGCGACCGTGCTGTGCCTGCTGCTGGGGTACCCGCTGGCCTATCTGATCGCCTTCAGGGCGGGCCGCTGGCGCAACCTGGTGCTGGTGCTCGTCATCGCCCCGTTCTTCACCAGCTTCCTGATCCGCACCCTGGCCTGGAAGACGATCCTGGCCGACGGCGGCCCCGTCGTCGCCGTCCTCAACAAGATCGGCTTCCTGGACGTCACCAGCTGGCTCGGCATCACCCAGGGCGACCGGGTGCTGGCCACGCCGCTGGCGGTGGTCTGCGGTCTGACGTACAACTTCCTCCCCTTCATGATCCTGCCGCTCTACACCTCGCTGGAGCGCATCGACACCCGCCTCCACGAGGCGGCCGGGGACCTGTACGCCCACCCCGCCACCACCTTCCGGAAGGTGACCTTCCCGCTCTCCATGCCGGGCGTGGTCTCCGGGACCCTGCTCACGTTCATCCCGGCGAGCGGCGACTACGTCAACGCCGAGCTGCTGGGCTCCACGGACACCCGGATGATCGGCAACGTCATCCAGTCGCAGTACCTGCGGATCCTCGACTACCCGACGGCGGCCGCGCTGTCCTTCATCCTCATGGCCATCGTGCTGATCATGGTCACCATCTACATCCGCCGAGCGGGGACGGAGGACCTGGTCTGATGCGTTGGCTCCGGCGCAATCTCGTCGTCATCTTCGGCCTCGGCACGCTCGCGTACATGATCCTGCCGAACGTCGTCGTGACGGTCTTCTCCTTCAACAACCCGGCCGGGCGGTTCAACTACGCCTGGCAGGAGTTCTCGCTCGACGCCTGGAAGGACCCCTGCGGGGTCGCCGACCTGTGCGGCTCGCTGTCCCTGTCGCTCCAGATCGCCGTGTGGGCCACCATCGGCGCCACCGTCCTCGGCACCGCCATCGCCTTCGCGATGGTCCGCTACCGCTTCCGGGCGCGCGGCGCGGTCAACTCGCTGATCTTCCTGCCGATGGCGATGCCCGAGATCGTGATGGCGGCCTCGCTGCTCGCGCTCTTCCTGAACATGGGCATCCAGCTGGGCTTCTGGACGATCCTGATCGCCCACATCATGTTCTGCCTCAGCTTCGTCGTCGCCGCCGTCAAGGCACGCGTCCTGTCGATGGACCCGCGGCTGGAGGAGGCCGCCCGCGACCTCTACGCGGGCCCGGTGCAGACCTTCGTACGGGTCACCCTGCCGATCGCGGCGCCCGGTATCGCGGCGGGCGCACTGCTGTCCTTCGCGCTGTCGTTCGACGACTTCATCATCACCAACTTCAACTCGGGCAACACCGTCACCTTCCCCATGTTCGTGTGGGGATCGGCGCAGCGCGGTACGCCTGTACAGATCAACGTCATCGGCACGGCGATGTTCGTCATCGCGGTGCTGGTGGTCCTCGTCGGCCAGATGGTCGGCAACCGCCGCAAGAACGCACAACCCAAGTAACTCTGTAGGGAGTTGGAAGACATGGCCCCAGTCGCCATGCGAAGTGTTGCTCAATCCCTTTCCGAAGCACTGCCGGTCTCGTACTGGCTGGACGACCCCGGCAAGCCCGCCGCGCAGCCGGCGCTGACCTCCGACGAGGCCTGCGACCTGCTCGTCATCGGCGGCGGGTACAGCGGACTGTGGACCGCGCTGATCGCCAAGGAGCGCGATCCCGCCCGGGACGTCGTCCTGATCGAGTCGAAGGAGGCGGGCTGGGCCGCCTCCGGCCGCAACGGCGGCTTCTGCGCCGCCTCCCTCACGCACGGCCTGGCCAACGGCATGGCCCGCTGGCCGGGCGAACTCGCCAAGCTGGAGGAACTGGGCGCGCGCAACCTCGACGAGATCGAGGCGGCCATCACCCGCTACGGCATCGACTGCGACTTCGAGCGCACCGGCGAGATCGACGTGGCCACCGAACCCCACCAGGTCGAGGAGCTGCGCGAGCTGTACGAGGAGGCCCAGAAGCTGGGTCTCGCGGGCGGCTCGCGCTGGCTGGACCGCGAGGAACTGCGCGCGGAGGTCGACTCGCCGACCTTCCTCGCGGGCCTGTGGGACACCGACGGCGTCGCCATGCTCAACCCGGCGAAGCTCGCCTGGGGACTGAAGGCCGCCTGCCTGTCGCTGGGCGTGCGGATCTACGAGAACACCCGGGGCCTGTCGCTGGCCTCCTCGGGCGCCGGGATGGCCGTGCGCACCCCGTACGGGCGGATCTTCGCCCGGCGCGTGGCGCTCGGCACGAACATCTTCCCGTCGCTGGTCAAGCGGATCCGCCCGCTCACGGTCCCGGTCTACGACTACGCGCTGATGACCGAGCCGCTGACCGCCGGGCAGCTCGAGGCCATCGGCTGGCGGGGCCGCCAGGGGCTGGGCGACAGCGCCAACCAGTTCCACTACTTCCGCATCACCCCGGAGAACCGCATCCTGTGGGGCGGCTACGACGCCATCTACCCCTACCGCGGCAAGCTCGACTCCGAGTACGACCACCGCCCCGAGACGTACCTGAAGCTCGCGCAGCACTTCTTCAGCGCGTTCCCGCAGCTGGAGGGCATCAAGTTCAGCCACGCCTGGGGCGGCGCCATCGACACCTGCTCGCGCTTCTCCGCGTTCTTCGGCACCGCCCACGGCGGCAGGGTCGCCTACGCGGCCGGCTACACCGGGCTCGGCGTCGGCTCCACCCGCTTCGGCGCCGACGTGATGCTGGACCTGCTCGACGGGGCCCGGACCGAGCGCACCGAGCTGGAGATGGTGAAGTCCAAGCCGATGCCCTTCCCGCCCGAGCCGTTCGCCTGGACCGGGATCACCCTCACCAAGTGGTCCCTGGCCCGTGCCGACGCCCGCGGCGGCCGGCGCAACCTGTGGCTGAAGGCCCTGGACAAGCTCGGCCTGGGCTTCGACAGCTGACGTCTGCCGGAGCCGGTCCCGGCAGCCCGGCACCCCGTACGCCCCCGGCGCGCACCGCCGTTCACCACGTGAGCCGCTTCACCATGACGGGGTGGCGAAACCCGCGTCATCGCAGGGCCCTGCCCCGCTCTCTCCCGGTGAGAACCCTCACCCCAAAGAGATGCGGAGGCCGGGCGATGCAAGGCTCGGAGTTCAAGACGGCGGTGGAATGGCTGGTGGCGGTCGCGCCGGACCCCGACGCCTGCCGGTGGGAGTGGGAGCGCAACCCCCTCGGGGTCGCCCTGCTGCCCGCCGGCCGGCAGTGGGACGTGCTGATCCTGCCCGGGGAGCTGGGGCAGACCGCCCTCGACGTCCTGACGCACCTCCTCGACCGGCCCGGCCCGGTGCTCGCCGATCCCGGCGGGCAGCGGCTGGGCTTCTTCGTTCCCCCGGGCACCGCGTCCCGCTGGATCGGCACCGGCGTACGCGGAGCCGGGCGCGGGACCTGGATCGTGGTCCCGTACCCCGGCCGGCGGACGGACGGCACGCACTGGCTGGTGGTTCCGGACGGCCGCGGCACGCTCACCGATCCGGTGCTGCTGGAGCTCGCGATGCACGAGGCCGCGGCCCGGGCCGCGGCGGGGGAGGAGGGTCACAAGCCTTGACAAGGGCATTGGTCTGGACCATGTTGGGCGCCGCTGCCGGTTCACCGGCGGCCTGGCTCCATCCCCCCATGTTCCGGAGGCAGTTGTGCGCAGACGCCCAGCCAGGGTCACCACCCTCCTCACCGCGGCCGCCCTCGCGGTCGCCGGCTTCCTTGCCGCGGGCCCGCCGGCCGCGGCGGCCGACGCCGACCTCGCCCGCAACGGCGGCTTCGAAGCCGGACTCGACGGCTGGAGCTGCTCGGCCGGCAGCGGAGCCGTCGTCACCACTCCCGTCCACGGCGGACGTTCCGCCCTCCGGGCCACCCCTGCCGGCCAGGACAACGCCCGCTGCTCCCAGACCGTCACCGTCAAGCCCGACTCGACGTACACGCTCGCCGCCTGGGTGCAGGGGGCGTACGTCTACCTCGGCGCGGCCGGGACCGGCACCACCGACGTGTCCACCTGGACGCAGACCCCGGGTGCCTGGAAGCAGCTGAGCACGACGTTCCGCACGGGCGCGGCCACCACCTCCGTGACGGTCTACACGCACGGCTGGTACGGCCAGCCCGCCCACTTCACCGACGACGTCACGCTCGTCGGACCCGACCCGGGCGGCTCCGGACCCGGACAGCCGCAGCCCCCGGCCGCCCCCACCGGCCTGACGGCGTCCGGCGCCACCGCGAGCAGCCTGGACCTCACCTGGTCGGCCGCCCCGGGCGCCACGTCCTACGCGCTCCACCGGGACAGCGCCGCGCCCGTGAGCGTCACCGGAACCTCGGCGACCGTCACCGGACTCGGGCGCGGCCCCCCCGGCCACCACCCGGGGCGCGGCCGGGGGGGCGGCCGGGCGGGGGGGCCCCCGCCGGGCGGGGCGGGCGGGGCGGGGGCCCGGGTGGTGGCGCGGGAGC
>NZ_JBHYVA010000210.1:0-12304 GCF_042750055.1 Streptomyces sp. NPDC059456 | reverse complement strand
CACCGGGGCCCCCGGGCGCGGGGGGGCCCCGGGCCCCCCCGGGGGGGGGTGCCCCCCGGGGGGGGGCCCCCCGGGTGGGGGGGGGTGGGGCCCCCGGCGGATCGGGTGCGGGTGGGCCGCCACGACCTCGCCGAGGAAGGCGTTCAGCCGGCCGGTCGGAACGCGCGTCTCCCAGCCCGCGAGGGCCGTCTCGATCGCCGGGACCAGCTTCTCCATGTGACGGCCGGTGAGCGCCGAGACGTTCACCCGCGGCGCCCAGGAGACCTGCTGCATCTCGGTCTCGATCTCGCGCTCGAGGTAGTAGCGGCGCTCCTCGTCGAGCTCGTCCCACTTGTTGTACGCGATCACGATCGCGCGCCCGGCCTCGACGGCCATGGTGATGATGCGCTGGTCCTGGACGCTGATCGTCTCGGTGGTGTCGATCAGGATGACCGCGACCTCCGCCTTCTCGACGGCGGCGGCCGTGCGCAGGGAGGCGTAGTAGTCGGCGCCCTGCTGGAGGTGCACCTTCTTGCGGATGCCCGCGGTGTCCACGAACTTCCAGGTGACGCCGCCGAGCTCGATCAGCTCGTCGACCGGGTCGCGGGTGGTGCCGGCCAGCTCGTTGACGACGACGCGGTCCTCCTTCGCCACCTTGTTCAGCAGCGAGGACTTGCCGACGTTCGGGCGGCCGATGAGCGCGATGCGGCGCGGGCCGCCGATCGGGGTGCCGCCGAAGGTCTGCTCGGGCGCCTCGGGGAGCGCCTCCAGCACGGCGTCGAGCATGTCGCCCGTACCGCGGCCGTGCAGCGAGGAGACCGGGTGCGGCTGGCCGAGGCCCAGGGACCACAGGGAAGCCGCGTCGGACTCGCCGCTCTGGCCGTCGACCTTGTTCGCGCACAGGACGACGGGCTTGCCCGCCCGGCGCAGCAGCTTGACGACGGCCTCGTCGCTGTCGGTGGCGCCGACCTTGGCGTCGACGACGAAGACGACCGCGTCGGCGGTCTCGATGGCGTACTCGGCCTGGGCGGCGACGGCCGCGTCGATGCCGAGGACGTCCTGCTCCCAGCCGCCGGTGTCGACGACCTTGAACCGGCGGCCGGCCCACTCGGCCTCGTACGTGACGCGGTCGCGGGTGACGCCGGGCTTGTCCTCGACGACCGCCTCGCGGCGGCCGATGATGCGGTTCACCAGGGTCGACTTGCCGACGTTCGGGCGGCCGACGACGGCGAGCACGGGCAGCGGCCCGTGGCCCGCCTCCGCGATCGCACCCTCGACGTCGTCTACGTCGAAGCCTTCCTCCGCGGCGAGCTCCATGAACTCCGCGTACTCGGCATCGCCAAGCGCTCCGTGGTCGTGCTGGTCGTTCATGAAGTCCGTTCCTCGTCGTTCGTGGTGATCGGTGGTGCCCGCGCAGCGCGGTTCCACTACTGGGTCAAGTCTCGCTCAGCGCCCGGTGAGGCGCTTGGCGTCGGCCAGGTGGGCGGTCAGCCTGCTCTGGATGCGTACGGTGGCCTGGTCCAGGGCCGTACGGGTACGGCGGCCGGTGCCGTCGCCCGCGTCGAACGCCGATCCGAAGACGACGTCGACCCGGCTCTTGAACGGCGGCAGTCCGCGGACCAGCCGCCCTTGGCGTTCGGTGCTGCCGAGCACGGCCACGGGCACGACGGGTGCGCCGCTGCGGACCGCGAAGTACGCGAGCCCGGCGCGCAGCGAAGCGAAGTCGCCCTCGCCGCGGCTGCCCTCGGGGAATATCCCCAGGGCCCCGCCGTTCTCCAGCACCGCCAGCGCCTTGGTGACGGCGCCCCGGTCCGTGCCCGTACGGTCGACCTTGACCTGGCCGATCCCGTCCAGGAACGGGCCGAGCGGGCCGATGTACGCCTCCTTCTTGATGAGGAAGTGCAGCGGCCGCGGGGCGGTGCCCATGACCATGGGCCCGTCGATGTTGTGCGCGTGGTTCACGGCAAGGATGACAGGGCCCGAGGCGGGCACGCGCCAGGCGCCCAGCACGCGCGGCTTCCACAGCCCGTACATGAGGCCGATGCCGATCCGCCGGCCGAGCGCCGCACCCTTGAGGGAGGGCGTTCCGCTCACGTGCGCGCCGCCCGCTTCTCCTCCACCAGCGTCACGACGCATTCGATCACCTGGTCGAGCGTGAGCTCGGTGGTGTCGACCTCTACGGCGTCGTCGGCCTTGGCCAGCGGGGAGGTCTTGCGGCCGGAGTCGGCGGCGTCGCGCTTGATCAGGGCTTCCTTGGTGGCCGCGAGGTCCGTGGCCTCCTTGCCGCGCAGCTCGCCGCTGCGGCGCGCGGCGCGGGCCTCGGCGGACGCGGTCAGGAAGATCTTGAGGTCGGCGTCGGGCAGGACGGTGGTGCCGATGTCCCGTCCCTCGACGACGATCCCGCCCTCGGCCGAGGCCGCGATGGAGCGCTGGAGCTCGGTGATCAGGGTGCGCACCTCGGGGACCGCGCTGACGGCGCTGACCTTGGAGGTGACCTCCTGGGTGCGGATCGGGCCGGAGGCGTCGAGGCCGTCGACCGTGATGGTCGGCGCGGCCGGGTCCGTACCGGAGACGATGCCGGGCTTGCCGGCGGCCACGGCGATGGCGTGCGGGTCGTCGGTGTCGATCCCGTTGGTGATCATCCACCAGGTGATGGCCCGGTACTGGGCACCGGTGTCCAGGTAGCGCAGCCCGAGCTTGGCGGCCACGGCCTTGGAGGTGCTGGACTTGCCCGTGCCGGAGGGACCGTCGATGGCGACGATCACGGCGGACGGAGCTGCGGTTTCCACGGTGCGGGCACCTTCCTGGTTGCGCGTACGTGTCCGGGCGCGCCAAAGCGCCCCTCCCCAAGGTTACCGGCCCCGGACGCGGGCGCCGCCCAGTACCGGGGAGTACGGGGCGGGCGGCCCGCGGGGCTACTGCTGGCGCAGGGCCCAGCCGCGTTCGCGCAGCTCCGCGGTGAGGGCGGCGGCCGCCCTCGGATCGACCATCAGCTGGACGAGACCGGCCTGCTGGCCGGTGGCGTGCTCGATGCGGACGTCCTCGATGTTGACCCCGGCCCGCCCGGCGTCGGCGAAGATCCGCGCGAGCTCGCCCGGCTGGTCGCTGATCAGCACGGCGACCGTCTCGTACGCCATGGGTGCGGCTCCGTGCTTGCCCGGTACCCGTACCCGGCCGGCGTTGCCGCGCTTGAGGACGTCCTCGATGCCGGCCGCCCCGCCGCGCCGCTTGTCGACGTCCGCCGACTGGAGCCCGCGCAGGGCGTCGACCGTGGCTTCCAGGTCGGACGCGATCCCGGCCAGGACGTCGGCCACCGGGCCCGGGTTCGCGGAGAGGATCTCCACCCACATCCGCGGATCGGAGGCGGCGATCCGCGTCACGTCGCGGATGCCCTGCCCGCACAGCCGCACCGCCGTCTCGTCGGCCTCCTCCAGGCGCGCCGCGACCATGCTGGACACCAGCTGCGGGGTGTGGGAGACCAGCGCCACCGCCCGGTCGTGCGCGTCGGCGTCCATGACCACGGGCACGGCCTTGCACAGGGCGACCAGTTCGAGCGCCAGGTTGAGCACCTCGTGGTCGGTGTCGCGGGTCGGGGTCAGCACCCAGGGCCGGCCCTCGAAGAGGTCGGCCGTCGCGGCGAGCGGGCCCGACCGTTCCTTGCCGGCCATCGGGTGGGTGCCGATGTAGGCGGTGACGTCCACGCCGAGGGCCTCCAGCTCCCGGCGCGGTCCGCCCTTGACGCTGGCGACGTCCACGTACGCCCGGGCGGCTCCGCGGCCGATCGCGTCGGCGAGCGTCGCGGCCACGTGGGCCGGCGGCACGGCGACGATCGCGAGGTCGACCTGGCCGTCGGGGGCCTCGTCGGTGCCGGCGCCGAGGGCGGCGGCCGTACGGGCCTGGGACGGATCGTGGTCGGCGAGGTGGACGGTGATCCCGCGGCCGGCCAGGGCGAGCGCCGCGGAGGTGCCGATCAGTCCGGTTCCGATGACGACGGCGGTTCTCACGGGGGCGCTCCAGGGATGCGGTGACGAGTAACGGCAAGTCAGGGCCAGAGTAGCCAGCGCACACGCCAACGGGGCCCGGCAGCCCGTCATGTGGGACGACGGCCGGGCCCCGTACGCCGGGGACGGCTGCGGGTCAGAGGTTCTGCTGCTGGACGATGTCCTCGATCGACTCTGCGGGCAGCGTGCCGCCCGGGCCAAGCCCGTCGACGGCCTGCGGCAGCGACTGCGCGATCCGGTCGGCGACCTCCTCCGGACGATGTCACCTGAACCACCCCGTACCGCCATGTGGTGTGAACGGGGGGCGGACCCTGCGGTAGAACGATCGGCATGATCTTCCACATCGTGCCGCTCGCCGACTGGACCGCCGCGCCCGAGCTCCCGTACGCCCCCTCCTCGCTCGAAGCGGAGGGGTTCGTGCACTGCTCCGCCGACCGCCCGACGGTGCTCGCGATCGCGGACGCGCACTACCGCGACGAACCGGGTCCCCTGCTGGCCGTCGAGCTCGACGAGCGGGCGCTGACCTCGGAGGTCCGCCGCGAGGGTGAATCGGGCGGCCGCTACCCGCACGTCCACGGCCCGCTGGACCGGGCGGCGGTCGTCCGCGTCTGGGAGGTCGTCCGCACGCCGGGCGGCCCGGCGGAACTGGCCCCGTGGGGGCAGGGCTCCTGAGCGGCTCCCGCAACCGGGCGGCGCGGGGTCTTCTCCTGGCGCCCGGGAGACGCCAGGATGCTGCTCGCCATCCCGGACCCCCGATCGAGGAGCATCCATGAGCGACCCCATGCCGACGGCCCGACGCACGGTACTCGCGGCAGGAGCGGCCGTCGCGCTGGCGGGCGGCGCGCTCACCGCGTGCAGCAGCGAGGAGAAGGGCCCGAAGAGCGAGCCGGGCAGCCCCTCGACGCCGCAGGCGGCGGCCACGCCGTCCGCCTCGTCGGGGACGGGAACGGGCAAGGCGCTCGTCCAGTCCTCCGCGGTCCCGGTGGGCGGCGGCACGGTCCTCAAGGAGGAGAAGCTGGTGGTCACCCAGCCCACGGCCGGGTCCTTCCGCTGCTTCACCGCGGTCTGCACGCACCAGGGCTGCCTCGTGAACAAGGTCGAGGCCGGCACCATCGACTGCCCCTGCCACGGCAGCAAGTTCCAGATCACGGACGGCGCGGTGGCCCACGGCCCGGCGACCCGCCCCCTGGCGGAGAAGCAGATCACGGTGGCTCCGGACGGGAACATCTCGCTCGCGTAGCGGAGCCGCTCCCGCCTACGCTCCGGGGATGAACGCGCCGACGACACCCCCGGAAGCCCTCGCCCTCGTACGCGACCACACGGTCTACGCGTGCGTCATGGGATCGCGGGCGTTCGGTCTGGCGACGGAGGCGAGCGACACCGACCGGCGCGGCGTCTACGCCGCCCCGACCCCGCTGTTCTGGCGCTTCCGGAAGCCGCCGACGCATGTGGAGGGCCCGCGGGAGGAGGAGTTCTCCTGGGAGCTGGAGCGCTTCTGCGAACTCGCCCTGCGCGCCAACCCGAACGTCCTGGAGTGCCTGCACTCCCCGCTGGTGGAACGGCTGACCCCGGTGGGCGAGGAACTCCTCTCCCTCCGGGAGGCCTTCCTGTCCCGCCGGGCCCACACCTCCTTCAGCCGGTACGCGGCCTCCCAGCACGGCAAACTCGTCGCGGACGTCCGCGTCCACGGCGCACCGCGCTGGAAGCACGCCATGCACCTGCTGCGCCTGCTCCTGTCCTGCCGGGACCTGCTGCGCACGGGCCGCCTGACGATCGACGTCACCGAGCACCGCGACCGGCTCCTGGCGGTCAAGCGCGGCGAACTGACCTGGCCCGAGGTGGACGCCTGGATGACCCGCCTGACGGCCGAAGCCGAGGCCGCGCTGACCACCACCCCGCTCCCCGAGGACCCGGACCACGCCCGCGTGGAAGCCTTCCTGACCCGCACCCGCCGCGCATCAGCCGGCTAGCGTCCGGGGTCCGACGGCTCGCGCGGGCCCGGCGGGCCGCTCGTGCGTCGAGCGCGGTCAGGCGTCCCAGAGGGTGCCGAAGGCCAGGAGGTCCTCGCGGTATTCGATGCGGCCTTCCCAGTCGCGGGGCCAGGCGTCCGCGCCGAGGTGGGCGCCCGCGAAGGCGCCGGCCAGGCAGGCGATCGAGTCCGAGTCGCCCTTCGTGCAGGCCGCGCGGCGCAGCGCCGTCAGGGGGTCCTCCGGGAAGAGGAGGAAGCACTGCAGGGCCGTGGCGAGGGCCTCCTCGGCGATCCAGCCGTCGCCCGTCGTCAGGCACGGGTCGGTCTCCGGGGACGGGGTCCGCAGGGCCGCCGCCAGCCGGTCCAGCACCGCCAGGCATTCGTCCCAGCCCCGGGCGATGAACGACTCCGCGCTCGCGTCCGACGCCGTGCGCATCCACAGGTCGCCCAGCCACCGCTCGTGGTAGTGCGTGCGGTGGTGCAGGGCGTACGAGCGCAGTTGTCCGACCAGGCCCGTCACCTCCGCGCCCTGTGCGAGGAGGTACACCGCCCGCGCGGTCAGGTCGGAGGCCGCGAGCGCCGTCGGGTGGCCGTGGGTCAGGGCCGACTGGAGCTGGGCCGCGCCGGCCCGCTCCTCCTCCGTCCAGCCGGGGACGAGGCCCACCGGGGCCACCCGCATGTTCGCCCCGCAGCCCTTGGAGCCGACCTGGCTCGCGTCCCGCCAGTCCCGGGAGGGCTCGTTCAGCAGGCTGCACGCCCGCAGGCACGTGTTGCCGGGCGCCCTGTTGTTCTCCGGGGAGTGGTACCAGTCCACGAACTCCTCGCGGACCGGGTGCGTCAGGCGCAGCGGTCCCACGGGCCCGCGTTCCGTCGCCGTGCGCATTCCGCGCGCCAGCGCCAGCGTCATCTGGGTGTCGTCCGTGACGACGGCCGGGCGGGGCAGCCGCATCTCACGCCACGGGCCGGTCTTCGCCAGGATCGACGGGACGTCGTTGAACTCCGTCGGGAAGCCCAGCGCGTCGCCCAGGGCGAGGCCGATCAGGGCTCCCGTCGCCGCCCGCTTCTTCGGGGCCAGAGTCATGTCGCGTGTCCTTCCGTGGGACGGAGCAGGGGCGGGTGGAGGGCGGTCGCCGGGCCCGCCCGGTACAGCGCGGCCGGTTTGCCGCGGCCTCCGGTCAGGCGGGCCGCTCCCGGCACCGCCTCGACGAAGCCGGGTGTCGCCAGCACCTTGCGGCGGAAGTTGGGGCGGTCCAGGACGGTCCCCCAGACCGTCTCGTAGACGGCCTGGAGCTCCCCCAGGGTGAATTCGGGCGGGCAGAACCCGGTGGCCAGGCAGGTGTACTCGAGTTTCGCGCCGATGCGGGAGCGGGCGTCGGAGAGGATCAGCGCGTGGTCGAAGGCCAGCGGCCCGGTCTCCTCCACCGGCACCCAGCGCGCCCGGTCCGCGTCGCCACCGCCCTCCGCCACCGGCTCCGGCATGTCCGGGACCAGGGCGGTGAAGGCAACGGAGACGACCCGCATCCGCGGATCGCGGTCCGGTTCGCTGTACGTGCGCAGCTGCTCCAGGTGGAGCGCGCCGACGACCGCCTCCGGCAGGCCGGTCTCCTCGGCCAGTTCCCGGCGGGCCGCCGTCTCCGCGGACTCCCTGGGCAGCAGGAAGCCGCCGGGCAGCGCCCAGGCCCCCGCGTACGGGTCCTGGCCGCGGCGGATCAGCAGGACGTGCAGCGCGCCGCCTCGGACGGTGAACACCGCCAGGTCGACCGTCACCGCGAACGGTTCGAAGGCGTGCGGGTCGTAGGCCGTCGTCATCGTTTCTCCGGCAGGGGGTCCGCGAAGTGCCAGCCCGCGCGGAGCAGTTCGTCGACCGCCTCGACCGCCGCCTTCAGCCGCGTCTCGTGATCGCCTCGTACGATCAGGAAACGCCGGCCCGTCCGCGTGAGTTCCTCGCGGAAGCGGTCCGTCATCCAGGGCCTCAGGTGCTCGCCGTCGCGCAGGCCGTCGTCCTCGAAGGGGACGTCCGCGTGGTCCGTCAGCAGGTACAGGTGCCGGTGCGTCAGCGCGGCGGTCTTCTCGACCTCCTCGTTGCGGCCGCCCAGGTACCGCTCGTGCCAGATGCCGGTCGCGAAGGAGTCGGTGTCGCAGATCAGCACGGGTGAGCCGGTCCGGGCCGCACGCTCCTCCTCCGCGTCCTGGCGCCGCGCGATCACGGGGAACTCGGCCGCGGTGAACGTCACGTCCTCCCAGGTCGCCGCCGGGTCCGCCGCGCGGGCCGCCGCGAGCTTCTCCTCGCTGTAGGTGCGCCCGTACTCCGCGACCCAGCCCGTCGCGGCCCAGACCCCGCCGCGCGCCCGGTAGTGGTCCGCGAGGGCCCGCGACAGGGTCGTCGTACCGGTCGACTCGGCGCCGAGCACGACGATCCGCCGGGTCAGGGCGGCCCGTACGCCCGGCCCCAGGAACTCCCAGGTCCCGGCCGGGTCGGCCCGTACGGCCGTGCCGGAGACGGGGAAGCTGGTGCGCCCGGGGTCCACGCAGACCTCCTCGGCCCCGAACCGCCGGGCGAGTTCCGCCCCGTACTCCTCCGAGCTGAAGACGGCGTCGACCGGACCGGGCACCGCGCCCCGGAAGACCGCCATGTGCGCCTCCCAGACCGCCGGATCGTGCAGGTCGACCGGGATGTCGTCGACCGCGCCGACGACCTGCGCCCCCGGGTGCGCCTCGCGCATCCACGCCACCCGGTCGGCGAGCGGCACCGATTCCACCGAGGCGGCGCACACCAGTACCGTCAGCCGTTCGCACTGCTCCTCGGCGGTGCGCACCAGGTGGTGGTGCCCGGCGTGCGGCGGGTAGAACTTGCCCAGCACCAGGCCGTGGGCGTAGCGCTTCGCGGCGCTCATGCCGTGGCCCCCGCCGTCGCCGTACGGGCGCCGCGCGCCGGCATCGTGCGCCGCCAGCCGAGCAGGCCGACCACGCACAGCGCGAGGAAGCCCGCGTACAGGGCCGAGGTCAGGTACAGGCCCTTGTACGCGTACAGCGGGATGTAGACGAGGTCCGCGGCGATCCACAGCCACCACGACTCGAGGAGCTTGCGGCACTGGCCGTACGTGGCCATGAGCGAGAGCGCGGTGGTCAGCGCGTCCCAGAACGGGACGGTGGAGTCGGTGACCCGGCTCAGCAGCAGCGTGAGTCCGAGGACCCCCGCCGCCCCCGCCGCGCCCAGCGCGGCCCATTCGGTACGCGTGGTGCGGCGTACCGGAAGGGCCTGTGCGGAGCCTGGTCCACCCCCGTGGGTCCAGGTCCACCAGCCGTACGCGGCGAGGGCGACGAAGACGATCTGCAGTCCTGCGTCGGCGTACAGGCCGGACCGCAGGAACAGCACGATGAAGAAGACGTTGTTGGCGATGCCGATCGGCCAGTTCGCGACGTGCTGCCGGGCGACGAGCCAGACGCACAGGGCTCCGGTGACGAACCCCAGTATTTCGGTCCAGCTCATGACGCCCGACCCCCTCGCTCTTTAATGGTCATGTTGACTATAAACAGGAGGGCGGGTCCCTGACAAGCGAAAAGCCCGCAGCGCCACGGGGGCACTGCGGGCTTTCGCTCGTGGGGGACGGACCGGCTACAGACCGACCTCGCGCATGAGCATGCCGACCTCGGTGTTCGTCAGGCGGCGCAGCCAGCCGGACTTCTGGTCGCCCAGCTCGATCGGGCCGAAGGAGGTCCGCACGAGCTTGTCGACCGGGAAGCCCGCCTCGGCGAGCATCCGGCGGACGATGTGCTTGCGGCCCTCGTGCAGGGTCACCTCGACCATGTAGTTCTTGCCGACCTGGTCGAGGACCCGGAAGTTGTCGGCGCGGGCCCAGCCGTCCTCCAGCTCGATGCCGTCCTTGAGCCGCTTGCCGATGTCGCGCGGCAGCGAGCCGGTGATCGCGGCGACGTACGTCTTCTTCACGCCGTACTTCGGGTGCGTGAGGCGGTGGGCCAGCTCACCGTGGTTGGTGAGCAGGATGATGCCCTCCGTCTCGGTGTCGAGGCGGCCGACGTGGAAGAGACGGGTCTCACGGTTGGTGACGTAGTCGCCGAGGCACTGACGGCCGTCCGGGTCCTCCATCGTGGACACGACACCGGCGGGCTTGTTCAGCGCGAAGAACAGGTACGACTGGGTGGCGACCGTCAGGCCGTCCACCTTGATCTCGTCCTTCGGCTGGACGCGCTTGCCCTGCTCCAGCACGATCTCGCCGTTGACCTCGACGCGCGCCTGCTCGATGAGCTCCTCGCACGCGCGGCGCGAGCCCATGCCGGCACGGGCGAGCACCTTCTGCAGGCGCTCGCCTTCCTGCTCGGCGCCCGGGAAGGTCTTCGGGGTCTTGATCACGGGCTTGTCGGCGTACCGGTCGCGCACGCGCTCCTCGATCCGCGCGTCCAGCTCGCGGGGACGCGACTGGCCGCTGCGGCTGCCCGGGCCGCGGCGCGGGCCGCCGGCCCCGCCGATGCCGGGGGTCTTGGCACCGCGGGGACCGCCCTTGGCACCACCGCGCGCCGCGTCGCCGCGGGCACCGCCGCGGCTGCGCTCGCCCTCGGGGCCGACGTCGTAGCGGCGCTCCTCGGGGCGGGGGTTGCGGGGGCGCTGCGGTGCCTGGTCGCGGTCACGGTCGCGCGGGGCACCCGAGCCGGAGCCACCGCCGTAACCGCCGCCGGAGCTCCCGCCCCGGTAGCCACCGCCGGAGGAGGAACCGCCGCGCTGGCCACCGCCGCCGGAGCCGCCGCGCTGGCCGCCTCCACCGGAGGAGCCGCCACCGCGGTAGCCACCGCCGCCGGAGGAGGAGCCGCCGCGCGAGTTACCGCGCCCGCCGCCACCACCGCCGCCGCTGTTCCTGTTACCGCCGCCGTTGCCGTTGCCGCTGCTTCGCATCAAAGTTCCGTCGTCTTGTCGTCTTCATCGGTATCCGGTGCATCCGGATCGAACGACGGAACACCCTCTTGCGTCTCGGCTTCGATCGCGTCCGCCTCGGGGAGGAAGGGCGCGAGCTCCGGGAGCTCGTCCAGGCCGCGCAGGCCCATCCGCTCCAGAAAGTAGTTCGTCGTCCTGTACAGGATCGCACCTGTTTCGGGTTCCGTGCCCGCCTCGGCCACCAGACCGCGCTGGAGCAGGGTCCGCATGACCCCGTCGCAGTTCACTCCGCGGACCGCCGAGACCCTCGACCGGCTCACCGGCTGGCGGTACGCGACCACCGCCAGCGTCTCCAGGGCCGCCTGGGTCAGCCGGGCCTGCTGCCCGTCCAGCACGAAGCGCTCGACGGCGCCGGAGTACTCCGCCCGGGTGTAGAACCGCCAGCCGCCGGCGACGAGCCGCAGCTCGAAACCGCGCCCCTGCACGGTGTACTCGTCGGCCAGCTCGCGCAGCGCGTCCGCGACCTCGCGCGGGGTGCGCTCCAGCACCTTCGCCAGGTGCGCCTCGGTCGCGGGCTCGTCCACGACCATGAGGACGGCCTCCAGGGCGGGCTTCAGCGCCAGGGCCGCCACGGCGCTCTCCGTCGTCATTCCTTGACCTCCACGATCCGGTCGAACTCGTCGGTCACCTTCGGCATCCCGTCGCCGTCGCCGCCGCTCCAGCGGACGGTGAGCGTCCGCAGCGCCTCCTCCTGGTCGAGGACCACCGCCTTCTCGCGGTACAGCTCCAGGAGGGCCAGGAAGCGGGCAACGACGGTGAGGGTGTCGTCCACGCCCTCGGTCAGCTCCGCGAAGGTGGCCTCGCCGCGCGTCTTGAGCAGCGCGACCACGACGGCGGCCTGCTCGCGCACGCTGACGAGCGGGGCGTGGATGTGGTCGACGTAGACCTGCGGCTTGGCCTTGGGCTGCATGGCCTTGACCGCCAGCCGGGCGAAGCCGTCCGCCCCGATTCCGATGACGACCTCGGGGAGCAGCTCGGCGTGGTGGTCCTCCAGGCCGACGGTACGGGGGTGGCGGCGGCCCTCGTCGGCGGCGCGGCGATCGAAGATCTCGGCGATCTGCTTGTACGCGCGGTACTGGAGCAGCCGGGCGAACAGCAGGTCGCGGGCCTCCAGCAGGGCGAGGTCGGCCTCGTCCTCCACCTCGGCGGCGGGGAGCAGACGGGCGGCCTTGAGGTCCAGCAGGGTCGCGGCCACGACGAGGAACTCGGTGGTCTGGTCGAGGTCCCAGTCGGGGCCCATCGCGCGGATGTGCGCCATGAACTCGTCGGTGACCTTGGAGAGGGCGACTTCGGTGACGTCGAGCTTGTGCCGGGAGATCAGCTGGAGCAGCAGATCGAAGGGCCCTTCGAAGTTGGCGAGCCGCAACGTGAACCGCCCACCGGACTCCCCCGCGCCCTCCGCGGGCC
>NZ_JBHYVA010000209.1:3805-12312 GCF_042750055.1 Streptomyces sp. NPDC059456 | reverse complement strand
AGCCTCGCCCGCGGCGTCGCGTCGGCTGCCGCTGCCGCTGCCCGCGTGCGCGCCGTTGCGGGGGCTCCGCCCCCGAGCCCCCGAGCCCCCGAGCCCCCGAGCCTCCGTGCCCCCGAGCCTCCGTGCCCCCGAGCCTCCGTGCCCCAGAGCCTCCGTGCCCCCGAGCCCCCCGTGCCCCGTGCCCCCTGCCCCCGTGCCGCGATGACCGGCGGGGCCGGATCGGGGGCGGGGTCCTCCGGGGCTGGGCCGCCGGTGGCGGTGGGGGGCCGTGACAAGCTGTGGGGGTGAGAGAGATCGTCGATCGTGCGTGCGAAGCAGCCCTCTACGGCCAGGACGACGCCGGGCTGGATGCCGGGGCCTCCGTGCTCGTCGGCGACGGCGGGCAGTGGGGCGAGGTCGGACGGGGGCTGCTGGCGCGCGGCGAGGCGTACGTACGGCAGGCCTGGGAGCGGGGCTGGCAGCCCGCGGACGTGCTCCGCCTGGTGGGCCGGGACCTCGGCGACCGGCACCTGCGGATCACCCGCGACCTGATCGCCGCCGAGGCCCGCCGGTACGCGCGGCTGCCCGAGCGGTGGACCGACGCCGAGGTGTGGTGGGCGGACGACGCGGAGTACGGCGAAGGGCTCGCGCAGCGGGAGCGGACGGACCGGTTCACCCTGGCGACCGGTGTGCTGGAGGTGTTCCGCCTGCTGATCCGGCTGCCCTCGATCGAACCGGTGGGCCCGGTTCCCGGCGACCCGGCCGCCGACGCCCTGGAGCACGCGCACATCGAGCCCCGCATGCTCGGCCGCATCCGCGCCCTGCTCGCCAAGGCGGAGGCGACCACGTACCCGGAGGAGGCGGAGGCGCTCAGCGCCAAGGCCCAGGAGCTGATGGCCCGGCACACCGTCGACGAGGCCCTGCTCGCGGCGAGCGGCAAGGGGCCGGCCCAGGTGCCCGGGGCCTGCCGGATCGGCGTGGAGGCGCCGTACGAGGAGGCCAAGGCGGTGCTGCTCGACGCGGTGGCCACCGCGAACCGCTGCCGGGCGGTGTGGAACAGCGCCTTCGAGTTCTCCACCGTGGTGGGCTTCGAGAGCGACCTGGAGGCGGTGGAGCTGCTCTACACCTCGCTGCTCGTGCAGGGCACGGCCGCCATGACCCGCGCCGAGGCCGCGCAGCGCTCCGGCGGACGCAAGCGCACCAAGACGTTCCGGCAGTCCTTCCTGCTCGCGTACGCCAGCCGGCTCGGCCAGCGGCTCGCCGAGACCGCCGAGCACACCGTGGCCGAGGCCCCCGACAACCTGCCCGCCCTGGTCGCCCGCGACGTCGCCGTCACCTCCCGGGCGGACGAGATGTTCCCGCGGACCACGACCACCCGGCTGCGCGGGGCCACCGACCACGCGGGCTGGGAGGACGGCACGGCCGCCGCGGACCGCGCCCACATGGGCGGCAAACGCCCGCCGCTGCCCCGCTAGGTCCCGTCCGGGCCCTGTCCTGCGGCCCGCGCCGCGCTACGGCTGGTCGCCGCTCTCGCTGCGCAGGGCCTGGGTCTCCGATTTCAGGATGCGCATCGAGCGGCCCACCGAGCGGGCCATGTCGGGCAGCTTCTTCGAGCCGAAGACGAGGACGCAGACCACGAGGAGCAGGATCAGGTGCCAGGGCTCAAGGGCGTTGCGGAGCATGCGCTTCCCCCAAAGGGTGACGGGATTCCCGGGTGTCGGGCCCGACCATGGAACAGCGCCCCGCGCCTCCTCACAACTCTGAAGGAGTTCTGAAGACCCGGGGGTCCGGTTCTTGATGCAGGCCTTATAAGGGTCTGATTCGTCCCTGATCCACCCGAGTTCTTCCCTGACAGTGATCAAGGCAGCACCCTCCGCGTGCACGTGCATCTGCCCATGCATGCGCTTATGAACACAGCTATGATCCGGTGCAGTTGACATCTGCACTATCGGGGGCTTCCTGTGGACCACGCGTACAACGGGATGGCAGCTGCAGAACTCGACGGAGTGACCTGGCAGAAGAGCAGACACAGCAACTCGCAAGGTTCCTGTGTGGAGTTCGCCAAGCTGCCGGGTGGCGCCGTCGCCGTGCGCAACTCGCGCTTCCCGGACGGGCCGGCGCTCGTCTACACGCCGGCCGAGATAGAGGCGCTGCTGCTGGGCGTCAAGGACGGCGAGTTCGACCACCTGATCGCCTGAAGGAACAGCGCGCCGATCAAGCCATGCACGTGCACTGGCCGGGACTGATCGAAACGATCAACCCCGGCCAGTTGGCTTGTGTGCACCCGGCGGAACGCCTGCGCGCAACGACCGCGCGGAACGGCTATTCGGGGAGCATGAACAGCGCCCAGACCACCTTGCCGGTCAGCCGCCCGGCGAGCGGGTGCCAGCCCCAGCTGTCGCTGTACGCGTCCACGAGGAACAGCCCGCGCCCCGACTCCAGGTCGCAGTTCTCCTGCGTCCGCTCCGGTGCGAACGACCCGCCCGGCCGGTCCTCGCTGGGGTCCCGTACCGCGCACACCAGCCGGGTGCTCCACCGCATCAGGTGCAGCCGTACCGAGGCCTCGGGCTCGCCCGCGGCGCCGCTGCCGGGCCGTGCGTCGTCCGGCAGGGCGTGGCGCAGGGCGTTGGTCACGAGTTCGGAGACCACGAGGGCGACGTCGTCGAAGCGCTCGTCGAGGCCCCACTGGGACAGGGTCGACCTGGTGAACGAGCGGGCGCCCCGCACCGCCTCGAAGCGGGCGGGCAGAGCGCAGGAAGCGGACCCGGAGACAGCCGTGGGGTCGACCGGGGGCAGCCCCTGCCGTAACGGCTCGAGCATGGTCGATCCATTCGTCCCCATGCGAGGCACTCCCGGGATTCGCGGCCGGAGCGGTGACTCCGTCCAGAAAGAACTGCGGGGTGGGTCCGGCGCCGGCGCGAAGAGCACGCAGGTGCGCGGCACCATCGTTCCGAATGCAGAAGCTGGATGCAAGGGCAGATGCACGTGCACGCGCCGGACCTGTCCACTCCCGTGATGGTTCTTGCTCATTTCTTCCTACGCATACTTACGGACTTCTTTTGCGGCAGCCCGGATTCCGTTACAGAACGAGTACGGGCCGATGCGTTTTGGTGGCAGACTGCGGGCCCTGGGGTTCGGGGGCCCCGGCGACGCACACCACGCGCAGACCACGCGTACACAAGGCGATGGGGAGGGCAGGACTAGTGACCGCAGAAGCAAGCGGTTCTGTGGTGCGCCGCATCCTCCTGGGCTCTCAGCTCAGGCGACTCCGAGAATCCCGCGGCATCACCCGTGAGGCGGCCGGCTACTCGATCCGCGCATCCGAATCGAAGATCAGCCGCTTGGAGTTGGGAAGGGTGAGCTTCAAGGCAAGGGACGTGGAGGACCTCCTCACGCTCTACGGAGTCACGGACGGCGCGGAGCGGGAGTCCCTGCTGGGACTGGTCCGCGAGGCCAATGCGGCCGGGTGGTGGCACAGCTACGGCGACGTGCTGCCCGGATGGTTCCAGACGTACATCGGTCTGGAGGGCGCGGCGTCGCTCATCCGGATCTACGAAGTCCAGTTCGTCCACGGCCTGTTGCAGACCGAGGCCTACGCCCAGGCCGTCGTCAGCCGGGGCATGCCCGGGGCCACCAAGGCCGAGATCGACCGCCGGGTCGCACTGCGCCTGGAACGCCAGAAGGTGCTGGTCTCCGAGAGCGCCCCGGTCTTCCACGCCGTCCTCGACGAGGCCGCGCTGCGCCGCCCGTACGGCGACCGCGACGTGATGCGCGGTCAGCTGGAGCACCTGATCGAGGTCTCCCAGCGGCCCAACGTGCAGCTCCAGGTGATGCCGTTCTCCTTCGGCGGCCACGCGGGCGAAAGCGGAGCCTTCACCCTGCTGCGCTTCCCGGAGTCCGACCTCCAGGACATCGTCTATCTGGAACAGCTCACCAGTGCCCTCTACCTGGACAAAGACGAGGAAGTGAGGCAGTACGGACGGGCGATGGAGCGGCTTCAGGCCGACTGCCCCGACCCTGACCGGACGCGGGATCTTCTCCGCGGCCTCCTCCAACTGTCTTGATTCGCACGTAGTATGACGTCTGATCAGTGCATGATGACCGATCGGTCTCCGGTGCAGCGCACGGGTGCGCGCTCGCAGTAAGGGATGGCATGTCCATATTCGACGACCTGGCTCACCAGTACATCGACGGCGAATGGCTGGCCGGCACCGGTTCGTGGGACATCATCGACGTCAACCCGTACAACGGGGAGAAGCTCGCGGCCATCACCGTGGCCACCGTCGAGCAGGTGGACCAGGCCTACCGCGGCGCCGAGCGCGCCCAGAGAGAGTGGGCCGCCACCAGCCCGTACGCCAGACGCGCCGTCCTGGAACGCGCCCTGCGGATCACCGAGGAGCGCGAAAAGGAGATCATCGAGGCGATGATCGACGAGCTCGGCGGGACCCGTCCCAAGGCCGAGTACGAGGTCCACCTCGCCAAGGAGTTCATCCGCGAGTCGATCCAGCTGGCCGTCCGCCCCGAGGGCCGCATCCTCGCGTCGCAGGTCGAGGGCAAGGAGAACCGGGTCCAGCGCCTGCCGGTCGGCGTGGTCACCGTGATCAGCCCGTTCAACTTCCCGTTCCTGGTCACCCTGAAGTCGGTCGCCCCGGCCCTGGCCCTGGGCAACGCGGTGGTGATCAAGCCGAACCAGAACGCACCCGTGGTCGGCGGCGGAGTCATCGCCAAGGTCTTCGAGGACGCGGGCCTGCCCGCCGGACTGCTGAACGTGCTGGTCACCGACATCGCCGAGATAGGCGACGCACTGCTGACGCACCCCGTCCCGAAGGTCATCTCCTTCGCCGGCTCCGACCGGGTCGGCCGGCACGTCGGCTCCGTCGCCGCCCGCCACTTCAAGCGGACGGTCCTGGAGCTCAGCGGCAACAGCGCCCTCGTCGTCCTCGACGACGCCGACCTCGACTACGCGGTGGACGCGGCCGTCTTCAGCCGCTTCGTCTACCAGGGCCAGGTCTGCATGGCCGCCAACCGGATCCTCGTGGACGCCTCGGTGGCGGAGGAGTTCACCGCGAAGTTCACCGCCCGGGTGCGGAGCCTGAAGACCGGCGACCCCCACGAGGCGGACACCCACATCGGCCCGCTGATCAACTCCTTCCAGGCCGACGCCCTGACCGCGCTCGTCGACCAGGCCGTGGAATCCGGGGCCCAGGCCCTCGTACGCGGTTCTACGCGCGGCAACCTGGTCGAGCCGACCGTGCTGGCCGGCCTCCCCGAGGACTCCCCGCTGCTCGGCCAGGAGATCTTCGGCCCGGTGGCGCTGCTGGTGGTCTTCGACGGCGAGGACGAGGCCGTACGGCTGACCAACGCGACCCCGTACGGGCTGAGCGGCGCCGTGCACACGCGGGACGTGGAGCGCGGCGTCCGGTTCGCGCAGCGGATCGAGACCGGGATGATCCACGTCAACGACTCGACCATCGGGGACGAGCCGCTCGCCGCGTTCGGCGGGGAGAAGGCCTCGGGCCTGGGACGACTCAACGGCGAAGCCACGATCGAGGCCTTCACCACCCAGAAGTGGATCTCGGTCCAGCACGGCCGGACGACCTTCCCGTTCTGACCTCGTTCTAGACTCGTGCGAGTCGGCGGCGGGCAGCGTTCCGGGGGAGACCTGAGTTGAGCAACATTCCGGAGACGGGGCGCACGCCCCGGGTCCAGAACCGCCTGGTGGTCATCCAGGTGGTCGTCTTCTCGCTGCTGCTCACCCTCGGCGGGCGCCTCTGGTACCTCCAGATACGCAACGGCCAGGAGTATACGGACGAGGCGAAGAACAACCACACCCAGCAGGTCGTCCAGCCCGCCGTGCGCGGTTCGATCCTGGACGCCCGCGGGGTGCCCCTCGCCGACAACGAGACGCGCATGGTCGTCTCCGCCAGCCGCACCGACCTGACCAAGATGAAGGACAAGGGCAAGGACGTACTGACCCGGCTCGCCGGCGTCCTGGGCCTGAGGCCCGACGACGTGGTCAACAGCGTCCGGCTGTGCGACGCCAAGACGCCCAAGCCGTGCTGGAACGGTTCTCCCTACCAGCCGATCCCCGTCACCGACGAGGCGACCACGGACCAGGTGCTGGAGATAAGGGAGCACGCCGAGCAGTTCCCGGGCATCACCGCCGAGCCGACCGCCCTGCGCCGCTACCCCGCACCGGACCAGGCCAACACCTCCCAGGTGCTGGGCTACCTCTCGCCCGTCACCGACGCGGAGATCACCAAGGCGAGGAAGACCGACTCCCCGTACCTGCGCTCGGACCAGGTGGGCCGCTCCGGCCTGGAGCGCACGTACGACAAGGAGCTGCGCGGCAAGGCCGGCGTCACGCACTACGAGGTGGACAACCTCGGCCGGGTCATCGGGCAGGCGCAGGCCGAGAAGCCGACACCCGGCTCGAACATCGTCACCTCGATCGACTCGCGCGTGCAGGCGGTCGCCGAGCGCGAGCTGAACAACGCGATGGTCGAGGCCCGCAAGACGTACGACAAGATCACGCACAAGAACTACGAGGCCGACTCGGGCGCGGTCGTCGTGATGGAGGCCAAGACGGGCCGCATCGTCGCGATGGCCTCCAACCCCACCTACGACCCGAACGCGTGGGTCGGCGGCATCTCCGCCAAGGACTACGCCGCCCTCACCGACAGGGAATCCAACTACCCGCTGCTCAACCGCGCGATCCAGGGCCAGGCGGCCCCCGGCTCGATCTTCAAGGTCGTCTCCTCGACCGCCGCGGTGAACGCCGGGTACCCGTTCAACGGGCGCTACGGCTGCCCCAGCTCGTACTCGGTCGGCAGCCAGAACTTCACCAACTTCGAGTCGCAGGGCTACGGCGACATCACCATCGGCCGGGCCCTCGAAGTCTCCTGCGACACCGTCTACTACGGCATCGCGGACAAGGAGTGGAAGAAGGACGGCGGGATCAACCCCAGGAAGGACCCGAGCGACTGGTTCCTCAAGACGGCCCACGAGTTCGGGCTGGGCAAGGCCACCGGCGTCGACCTGCCGAACGAGGTGAACGGCCGGGTCCCCGACCGCCAGTGGAAGAAGGACTTCTTCGACGCGAACAAGGCCGCCTGGTGCCGCGACGGCAAGAAGGACGGCTCGTACGCCGAGAAGATCGCGTACGAGAACTGCCGCCAGGGCAACCAGCTGCGCGAGGGCGACGCGATCAACTACTCGATCGGCCAGGGCGACACCCTCGTCACCCCGATCCAGATGGCGTCGATCTACGCGGCCATCTCCAACGGCGGCATGATGCACCAGCCGAGCATCGGCAAGGCGATCGTCAGCGCCGACGGCACCTCGGTCAAGGAGATCGCGCCGAAGGAACAGGGCCGGCTGCCCATGGACGAGGAGCTGCGCGACGACATCGACGGCGCGCTCGCCTCGGTGGCCACCACCGGCAGCGCGGCCTGGCGCTTCGGCGGCTGGCCGCAGAAGCAGATCCCGATGCACGCGAAGACGGGCACCGCCGAGGTCCAGGGCAAGCAGACCACCTCGTGGTTCGCCTCGTACACCGGGGACTACGCGATCGTCATGACGATCTCCCAGGGCGGTACGGGCTCCGGGGCGTCCGGTCCGGCCGTCCGCAACATCTACGAGGCGATGTACGGGCTCGACGAGAAGGGCAACCAGGACCTGTCCAAGGCCCTGCTCCCGACGCCGCAGACCCAGCTCCCGGCGATCCGTCCCGAGGGCGCCGCCCAGTGACCCGCATTGCGGACAGATCCTGACCGCAACCCTTCGTAACGTGTTCCTCGCCCCCCGGAAGGGGGGAACGACATGCACGGCATACGGAAAAGGCGGTGGATCGGCATGGTCACTCACGTTCCCTCGGAGTCCTACGGCGACGAGCGCGGAGCGCTCCTGTCCTTCGTCGAGGCCCAGCGGGGCGCCCTGCGCCGCTCGGTCCTCGGCCTGACCGAGGAGCAGGCGGCGAGCCGCCCGAGCGCGAGCGGGCTGTCGCTGTCGGGGCTGCTGAAGCACGTCGCGGAGACGGAACTGGGCTGGCTGCGGATGGCACAGCAGCAGCCGAACGAGAAGCAGCGCACCGAGGAGACCTGGAGCGACAGCTTCCGTCTGGTCGAGGGCGAGAGCGTTCCGCAGGTCCTGGAATTCTGGGAGGGGGTCGTGGCGGAGCTGGAGAAGTTCATCCGCTCCGTCCCGAGCCTGGACGACACCTTCCCGCTCCCCGAGGCGCCCTGGTTCCCCAAGGAGGGCAGGGTCTCGATGCGGTGGCTGCTCCTGCACCTGGTGGAGGAGCACGCCCGCCACGCGGGCCACGCGGACATCGTGCGTGAGTCGCTGGACGGCAGGACGGCCTTCGAGCTGGTGGCGCAGGCCCAGGGGGAGGCCCGGCCCGCGTCGTAGCCGACGGCGCCGCGGGCCGCCCCGGGCGGGGGGGGGGGGCGTGGGGGTGGCGCCCCCCCGGGGGCCTTGCCCGCACCCGGCCGGAGGCACCCCCCTGAAGGGCGGGCCGACCACAGGAT
>NZ_JBHYVA010000209.1:2817-3795 GCF_042750055.1 Streptomyces sp. NPDC059456 | reverse complement strand
AGGCCGGGCCCGTGTGTGAGCCGACGGCGCCGCGGCCCTCCCGGGTCTTGCGGGTGGGCCTTGCGGGTCTCGCCGACCGGGGGACTTGCACCTCACGCGGCGTGAGGACCCACAGTGAAGGGCGTACCGACCAGAGGAGCGGAAAACGATGGGCTACTCCGTGGGACAGGTCGCCGGATTCGCCGGAATCACGGTGCGCACCCTGCACCACTACGACGAGATCGGCCTGCTCTCCCCGAGCACCCGCAGCAGCGCGGGCCACCGGCGTTACGACGACGCCGACCTGGACCGGCTGCAGCGGATCCTGTTCTACCGGGAGCTCGGCTTCCCGCTCGAAGAGGTCGCGGTCCTGCTGGACGATCCGGACTCGAACCCGAGGGAGCACCTGCGCCGGCAGCACGCCCTCCTGTCCGACCGGATCGCCCGGCTCCAGCAGATGGCCGAGGCCGTGGAGCACGCCATGGAGGCACAGAGGATGGGCATCAATCTCACGCCCGAGGAGAAGTTCGAGGTCTTCGGCGACTTCGACCCCGACCAGTACGGGGAGGAGGTGCAGCAGCGCTGGGGCCACACGGACGCGTACGAGCAGTCCGCCCGCCGGACGGCCTCGTACACGAAGGAGGACTGGAAGCGCTTCCAGGACGAGGCGGACGGGATCAACCGGCGGTTCGCCGCGCTGCTCGGCGCCGGTGCGGCAGCGGACTCCGAGGAGGCCATGGACGTGGCCGAGGAGCACCGGAACTGGATCGACCGCAACTGCTACACCTGCTCGCACGAGATGCACACGTGCCTGGGTGAGATGTACGTCGCGGACGAGCGGTTCACGGCCTACTACGACGCGGTTCGGCCCGGTCTGGCGGTGTTCGTGCGGGACGCGATCCTCGCGAACGCCGTCCGCAAGGTCTAGATGTTCCTCACACGGCCCCCTCCCCGTACCTGGTCCCGGGGGGGGGCCAAGTGCGATGATAATTTTAACAG
>NZ_JBHYVA010000209.1:0-2807 GCF_042750055.1 Streptomyces sp. NPDC059456 | reverse complement strand
CGGCACCCAGACCGCGCGACGGCCGCCCCCAGGCTCTCCTGCTACCACACACCCCCCCCACCCGCACCGGGGACCCGGCCGGGGGCCATGTGCGTTGATAATTGAAACCGCCGCCTTTTCCGCAGCACCCGCGGGCGCCCTGCCGCGATGCCCGCGATACCCCCGATCCAGGAGAGCCCGGAACTCGTGTACACGCTTGCGCTCGGCCCTGAGTGGCTGTCCCCGGAGTATCTGATCGGGCAATTCGGTCTGATCGGCATCCTGGTCATCGTCTTCGCGGAATCGGGCCTCTTCGCGTTCCTGCCCGGGGACTCGCTGCTGTTCACGGCGGGCCTGTTCACCGCGAGCGGGGCGATCACGGAGCCGCTGTGGCTGGTGTGCACGCTGATCTCGGCCGCCGCCATCCTCGGTGACCAGGTCGGCTACATGATCGGCAAGGTGTTCGGTCCGAAGATCTTCAACCGGCCGAACTCGAAGCTCTTCAAGCGGGAGAACCTCGACTCGGCGCACGACTTCATGGAGAAGCACGGCCCCAAGGCCATCGTGCTCGCCCGCTTCGTGCCGATCATCCGCACTTTCGCGCCGATGGTCGCGGGTGCGACGGCGATGAAGTACCGCACCTTCCTGACGTTCAACGTCATCGGCGGTGTCCTGTGGGGCGCGGGCGTCACGGTCCTGGGCTACCAGCTCGGCCAGTTCGAGTTCATCAAGAAGAACGTCGAGCCGATCTTCATCGTCATCGTCCTGGTCTCCGTCATCCCGGTGGTCTTCGAGGTGCTGAAGTCCCGCAAGGAGAAGAAGGCGGCGGCCGCCTCCGACGGGCAGCCCGCGACCGCCGAGGACCCGCACGCCCCGGGCCGGCGCAGCGGCCGCCACGCCAAGCGCTGAGCGCCGTACCGGCCCGTCCGAGAGCCCCGGGGACCCGAGAGGTCCCCGGGGCTCTCGCGTACGCGGCGAGGTGCGGTACCGGGCGGCGCGGGTCTGGGGCACTTCCCAGCGGCAGCCGGGGGAGCAAGATCCGGAAGAGACGGCCTAGAAGCCGCGGGTCCGCTTCGCCGCGCGGCGTTTGGCGGCGGTCGCGGCGCCCGGGATCCGCATGAACAGCCGTGAGGTCTCCGAACCCAGGTTGACCCCGATCGCGATGGCCAGCGCGATGGCGGCGGCGTTCACGAGCGAGCCGAGGCCCTCGTTCAGCCGGTTCTCGGCGATCAGCAGCAGCCCGTAGTACGTCGCCGAGCCCGGCAGCAGCGGGCCGATGGCCGCCGTCGTGTAGGGCAGGGCCGAGGCGAAGCGGTAGCGGGAGAAGAGCTGGCCGAACAGGCCGACCAGGCCGGCGGCGATGGCCGTGGAGGGCACGGGCGGGATCCCGCCCGCGTAGTGCAGGGCCCCGAAGGTCACCCAGGCGACCCCGCCGTTCAGCGTCACGATCCACACGGTGGAACGTTCCTGCTGGAGCAGGATCGCGAACGTGAACACCAGCACCATCGATGCCGCGATCTGGATCAGCGGTCGCTGGGTGATCTGGAGGACCTCCTCCGGCTTCGGCGAGGCGCCGAGCTGGAGCCCGAGGTACAGCACGACCAGTACGCCCATGATGATGCCGATGAAGAGGTACATGACCTCCAGCAGCCGGGCCGAAGCGGTGATGTAGAAGCCGGTCAGCCCGTCCTGCACCGCCGCGACCAGGGCTCGCCCGGGCAGCAGCGCGAACAGCCCGCCGGTGATCACCGCGGAGGCCCGGACGTCGGTCTCGGCCAGCTTCAGGGCCACGCCGATCGCGGCGGGCGGCATCGCGGCCACCACGAACTGGTAGAACTCCGGCAGCCCGCGTCCGGCACACAGCCACGCCAGCCGGTCGCCGAGCATCGCGCCGATCGCGGCCGCGAAGAAGACGAACACGCCACCGCCGACCAGGGTGGAGGCGGCCCCGGCGAGCAGTCCGGCGGCCGCCGTCAGCACCCAGGAGGGGTACGGGTGCCGGTTGCGGCGGATCTCGGCGAGGCGCCGGTAGGCCTCCTCCAGGGAGAGCTCGATCTCGGGCGCGCTGATGTCGTCCACCAGCTGGTAGACGGCGGCCAGCCGGGTGTAGTCGGTGCCCCGGCGGCGCACGGTCCGGCTCGCCGAGACCGGGTCGTCGACCAGGGAGGGCTGGTGCGTGATCGACAGCAGTGTGAAGGTGACCGTGGGCTCGCAGCGGTCCAGCCCGTACGAGCGGGCCACCGCGAACATCGCGGCCTCCACGTCCTCGGCGCCCTCACCGCCCGCGAGCAGCAGTTCGCCGATGCGCAGGGTCAGGTCGAGGATGCGGCCCACGGCGGGCCCGGTCTCGCTGTGCTTGTGCGCGGTCTCGGGGACCGGCCGGACGTCGACCGGCATGCGCAGCATGGTGCGCATGCGGTCCTGCCAGGGGGATTCCTTCATCAGGGAGACGGGGAAGCCGTGGCCGTGGGTGTACGCGGGCGGGGAGTGCTGCGCGCTGTAGGTGGCCGGCGGCGCGAACGCCGAGCCCTCGGGTTCGACGGGCGGCGCGGGCAGCCCGGCCGGCACGGTGAACTCCGAGGTCGGCTGGTCCTCGTCGACCGGTTCGGGCTCGATCCCGGCGGGCGGGGCGAAAGCGCTGTGCGCCTCGTCGGATTTCGGCTTCCGGTCCTCCGTGCCCCCGGATCCCTCGGCCTCCGCCACACGTCCTCCAGTCCCCGGCCAGCCCGGGTATCAGTATGCGGAACCCTTTCGTCCCCGGCGAAACCACATGACGAACGGGCGGTACCCCGCCGGGGGAGGGGTACCGCCCGGTCGTGTGTCACAAG
>NZ_JBHYVA010000208.1:0-12315 GCF_042750055.1 Streptomyces sp. NPDC059456 | reverse complement strand
GGCGTCCCCCCCGCCGGGGGGCCCCCCCCCCCCGCCCCCCCGCGCGCCCGCCCGGCGGGCGGCGGGCCCCCCCCCGCGGGCCCGGGCGGGGGGGGGGGGGGGGGGCCCCCCGGCGTTCTGCGCCTGGGTGAGCTGGGAGCGGGCCTGGGCCACCTGCGCCGCGTCCACGGTCGGCGTCGGCGTCGGGGCCGGCGCGGAACCACCCCGCGACGAGGAGGAGCCGCTGCCCGAGGCCGAGCTCACCTGACCCGCCTCCGCCTTGGTGAGGTTCGCCTGGGCCGCCGTCAGTGCGGCCCGGGCCTGGGCCAGCGTCTCCGAGGCGGCGGTCGGGTCGACCTTCCCGAGCTGCTGGCCCTTGGTGACCTTGTCGCCCGGCTTGACGTCGACCTCGGTGAGCCGGCCGCCGGTGGTGAAGTTCACGCCGGCATCGCTCGGCGAGCTCAGGGACCCCGAGCCGGACACGGTCGCGAGGACGGTGGCCTTCGTGACCGCCACGGTCCGCGCGCCGCCGCGCGCCGGACCGTCGCCGCCACCGGTCACCGCCGCGTACGCGCCGCCGGCGCCCGCGAGGACCGCCACTCCGAGCGCCGAGTTGATCAGGACGGCCCTGCGCCGCCGTGGGAACACCTTCATGGAGCGGGATCCTGGCCGCCCGCACTTTGGAGCCCCTGGGAGATTCCTGGGAGTTCCCTGGGAGCCGAACGCTCCGCCAGAGCCGGCATATCAGGGGATACGGGGTGTACCGCACGGCTGCCCGGCGTCGAAGGTGCGCCGGGGTCCGCACGCTGTCAGGCAATTCCCAGCCGACGCCCGGGCCGCCCCCATCTCCGTGCGGTTCAGTCTTTGTCGCCGACGCGCCCACGCCGCCGGCCGCCCGACGCCCCGAGGAGACAACGGACATGCCCTGGACCACGACCCGGTCGGCCACCCCGCGCACTGACGTCGCGTCCCGGGCGGCCCTGTGCGCCCTGCTCCTCTCGGCGTGCGGGCTGGTGCTCGCGGGTTGCTCCTCCGGTTCCGGCGGTTCCGGCGCCGTGAACGCGGCGGCCGGTGCCTCCGCCCCGGCGTCGGCCGCGCCGGACGCCAAGGCGATGGACGCGTACCGCCAGTGCCTGGCCCAGCACGGGGTCACGATGGCGCCGCGCCCGAGCGGCAGCGCCCGCCCCTCGGGCGGCACGCGCGGTCCCGGCGCCGGAGGCGGCCCGGGTGGCCGGGGCGGAGGCCGCGGGGCGTCGGCCGACCCGCAGCGCAGCCAGGCCGCGCAGGCGTGCGCGGGCCTGCGCCCGCAGTTCAACGGGCGCGGCGGTGGCCCCGGTGGTGACGGCGGGGCCATGAAGGCGTTCGCCGGGTGTCTCAAGGACCACGGAGTGGTGCTGCCGTCCGCCTCGCCGAACACGCCGGGCGCGGGCATGTGGAACATCCCCACCTCGGACCCGCAGTCGGCGCAGGCGTACGAGACCTGCAAGGCCCTGCTGCCGCAGCGCGGCGGCCAGGGCAGCCCCCGGCCGGGTGTGAGCCCGAGCGCCTGACGCGGCGGCGCCGCGGACGGGTTCCGGCTCCGGCCGGTCCGGTCCGGACCCGTTCGGCCGCGTGCCGGTTGCCCGGCGTGCCGGCCGCCGATGTGATGGCAGACGAGGCCTGCCGCCACCGCGCGGGCCCGTCTCCCGCCCACGGAAGGGGCCGGCGATGCGGACGACCGGCATATCGATGGCGTTGCGCGGGCCGGCCGGTGCGCTGGCCGGAGCCCTGCTGGCCTTGCTGTCGGCGGCCGGCACCGCGTCGGCCGGCGGCCCGGACGGCGGCCGCGCGGACCTCGTGCTGCGCTGGCGGCCGTGCCCGCAGAAGGCGCAGGCGGGCTTCGAATGCGCGGTGGCCCAGGTGCCGCTGGACCACGCCGCTCCCGCGGGCCGGAGGATCGACCTGGCGGTGATCCGCCACCGGGCGGCCGGCCCCGGGCGCTCCTTCGGGGCGCTGTTCTTCAACCCCGGCGGGCCCGGCGGCCCCGGGACCGTCGGACTGCCCGAGCTGTACGGCAGGTTCCCCGAGGAGCTGAAGGACCGCTTCGACATCGTCAGCTGGGACCCGCGCGGCATCGGCGAGAGCACGGCGGTGCGCTGCTTCGACAGCGCCGCCGAGGCACAGGCCTGGAACGAGAAGGTCCCGCCGTTCCCGGTCGGCGTCCGGGAGCAGCGGGCGTACGTCGCCGCGCACGCCGACCTGGCGAAGCGGTGCGAGCGGCGGGACCCGGAGCTGCTGCGCCACGTCTCGACCGCCGACACCGCGCGCGACCTGGACCTGCTGCGCCGGGCGGTGGGCGAGGAACGGCTGCGCTACTGGGGCGTCTCGTACGGCACCCTGCTCGGGGCGACGTACGCGAACCTGTTCCCGGACCGCGTCGGAGCGCTCGTGGCCGACGGGAACGTCGACCCGCAGGCCTGGGCGGACCGGGGCGGGGGCGGCGACCCGGAGCGCAGCACCTTCCTGCGCCTGGGCTCGCACCTCGGCTCCGCCGGCACGCTCGCCCGCTTCCTCGACCACTGCGGCCGCGCGCCGGTGTCCCGCTGCGCCTTTTCCGCCGGAGGCCCGGCGGCGACCCGGGCCAAGTACGAAACGCTGCTGGAGCGCCTCTCCCGGCGGCCGGTCGGGAACTGGACGTACGCCCGTACGGTGAGCACGGTACGGGCCGGCCTCTACACGGTGCACCCGGGCTGGACCGCGACCGCCGGCATCCTGCAGACCCTGTGGCGGGGGCGGGCGCCCGCCGAGCCCCCCGCGCCGGCCGGGCCCGCCCGCTACCCGGGGTTCGAGCAGCTGCACGCGGTCCTGTGCGCCGAGAGCCCCAACCCCGCTTCGCCCGGCAGGTATCCCGCACTGGAGCGGCAGGCGGTGAAGGAGGCGGGGCCGCTCGCCCGGTGGTGGGTGTGGGCGAACGAGCCCTGCACCGCGTGGCCGGCCCGGGCCGCCGACGCCTACACGGGCCCGTGGAACCGGGCCACCGCGCACCCGGTGCTGGTCGTCAACCCGGTGTACGACCCGGCCACCCCGTACCGGGCCGGACAGGCGATGGCCGCCCGGCTCGCGCGCGCCCGCCTGCTGACGCTCGACGGCTACGGGCACACGGCACTGGACAACCCGAGTGCGTGCGTGAAGCGGCACGTGGTCCGGTACGTGCTGACGGGGGCGCTGCCGCCGGAGGGTGCGCGGTGCGGCCAGGACGTACCGCCGTTCGCGAAGCCGGGGGAGTCGCCGGCGGGGACCGCGCAGAGCAGCCCGGTGTCCCGGGCGGTGGTGCCGCTCGCGGACGGCCGGACGCTGCGGACGTGGCCGCCGGCGTGGCTGCCGCGCCGGGCGGGCTGACGGGAGGGGTGGGCTGACGGACGGCCACCGGCACGCGACACGGAACGGGCGGGAACGCGGGAGCGGCGTGCCGCGGCCTCATCGCCGTGACACGCCGCTCGCGGTGGGCCGGCGGCTCACGCTCTCGTCCGCGTGACCACCGGCCGGGTCAGCCCCTCGGGGCCGGCCGGTCCGGATCAGTGGTGGCGGTGGTGGCGGCGGCCGTCCCACGAGTCGGAGTCGACGACGTTGCCGCGGTTGTCGCGCAGCGTGGCGCTGTCGCGCTCGTCCCACACCTGGTCGCGGCGGTCCTGGTACACGTCGTGACGGGTGTCGCGGCCCTTGCCGGTGTGGACCTTGACGCTGGAACGGCCTTCCAGGCGGAAGTCGTTGAACCGGTAGCGGTTGCCCTGGCGGTCGGTGAGGGTGTAGCCGCGCAGGTTGACGCTGTGGCGGCCGGTGTTCTTCAGCTCGACCCACTCCCCGTTCAGGGCGCGGGCGGAGCGGTCGTTGCGGCCGGGGCTCTCGTACTGGACCTCGCCGATGACGATCGAGGACTGCGGTGCCCGGTGGTCACGCTGGTGGCCGTCCGCGGCGGCCGGCAGGGCGGCGGCACCGACCAGGGCGCCTGCGGCCAGGAACGCGGAGACGACCCGGCGGGTGGCGAGAGAAGCAGACATGAAGATGACCCCTTCAACAGACAGCAGCCCTACCCGGCCCGTTGGAGGGGGGTGGGCTTCGAACCGTTCCCGGCGTCCTGCCGAGGAGGCACACTCTGGCCCGCCACCGCCACCGAAAGCCACTCATTCCGAGCGTGTTCCCCCGTGTTGCCCAATGCGGACATAACCGTGACTCTCGCTTGTACCGGACACGTGTCAAAGCGGAGCTGACGCGGACCGCTGCGGCGAACGCGGCAGCCCTTGGGAGGGCTGGAAACAGGGGCCGTCCCGTTCGGACGCCCACCGCGGACGGCCGTCGTCCGCCGTACTCCGAACGGGTGCAGGCCCGTGTAACGGCCCCTCGCGCCGCCCTTTCGCACGCACGGGCGAGAAAGATCCGTGCGTTCCCTCGACAGGTTCTGAACAGGGCGCCCACACCACCTCCCGGGTGGAGGCCCTAACCTCGACCGGGCGGGGCAGACGAGGGTCGGACGCCACCGCACAAGAAGCAGCCGAGGGAAAGCAGAGGTACGTCATGGCCGACGAGCCCACCGAACGGGAGCGCGCGGAACGCGACCGCATACGCGGCGCAGCCACCGGCATGAGCCACCACGAGGCGGCCGAGGCCCTCGAAGCGGCCGAGGAGGCCCTCGCGGCGCCCGAGGACGAAGAGGTGGCCCGGGCCGCGGTGGCGGAATGGGAGCGCATCACCGAGCTGCTCGCCGACCACAGCGGTCCGTACGCCCCGGAGTCCGACCCCTTCGTCCAGGGCCAGCTCACCGCACGCGAGAACCTCCACACCGTCGGCGCCTCCCGGGCCGCCTCGGACTGAGCCGGGCCCGCCCGCCGCAAACGGGTGGGTTGCCGGGGCGCCCCTCTTGTAGCGTCCGCGTCATGGAAGACCGCACCGCACCCGTCCTGTTGCTGAACCCGCCCCGCACCAGCACCGCGGAACTCCTCGCGCAGGCGGCGGCCTGGCGCGGCTACGAGGTGCTCGCCCACGCGGGCCGGGCCGAAGGCCGCCGGACGCACTGGTACGGCGGCCCGCTCGCCGCCGACGTCCTGGCCGGACGGCTCGGCGTCGGACTCCTTGAACCCCCCGACGACTGGCTGACGACGCTGCCCGCCGCCCTGCTCCGGCGCCCCGTGCGCCTCACGACGCTCGCCGAAGCCCGCTCGCTGCCCGGACCCGCCTTCGTGAAACCGCCCTCCGCGAAGATCGACGTGCTGCCCGCGGCGGTGTACGAGGACGGGGCCGCACTGCCCGCAGGACTCGACGGCCGTACCCCGGTGCTCGTCAGCGGCGTGGTGGAATTCGCCGCCGAGTACCGGCTGTTCGTACGCGACGGGGAGGTCGCGGCCGGCAGCCGCTACGCCGTCCACGGACGCCCCGATCCCGCACCGCTGGACGCGGACGCGCACGCGTTCGCGCGCGAGGTGCTCCGTGTCGCCGCCGCCGGCCTGCCGAGCGCCGTGTGCGTCGACATCGGCCGGCTCGCCGACGGCGGCTGGGCCGTGGTGGAGGCCAACATGCCGTGGTTCGCGCACTGTTATGCGGCCGAACCCGACCGCGTCCTCGACGTCGTCATTCGCGGCGCCGGTCCCCTCGCCGACGTGGCGGAACGCGACCTGCCGTTCCTGCGCAATACTCCCGTGCGGGAGCCCCGGCGTGCTGGAACAGTGTCCCTGTGATCGACATACCCGCCACCGCGCTGGACTCGTTGTACGGGCTCGCCTTCGGCGACGCCTTCGGTGACCGGTGGTTCGGCGTCCTGCGCCGCGACGGTGAGGCGGCGCTGGAGGCGCGGACGCCGCCCCCCGAACCGCTGTGGCAGTGGAGCGACGACACCGCCCAGGCGTTGGTCCTCGTACGGGAACTCGCCGAGGGCGGCGGCACCGTCGACCAGGACCGCCTCGCCCTGCGCTTCGCGGAGGCCTACGCCGCCGACACGCACCGCGGCTACGGAGCCTCGATGCACGACGTGCTGCGCCGCATCGGCGCGGGCGAGCCGTGGCGGGAGGTGGTCGCCGGACAGTTCGGCGGACAGGGCTCCTGGGGCAACGGCGCGGCCATGCGCGCCGCTCCGCTCGGCGCCTGGCACGCCGCGGACCTCGATGCGGCCGCCGAGCAGGCCGCCCGGCAGAGCGCGGTCTCGCACCACCACCCGGAGGCGGTCGCCGGAGCCGTGGCGGTCGCCCTCGCCGCGGCGCTGGCCGCCCGCAGCCGGGGCGTCCCCGCCCCGGCCCGGCCGGAGTTCCTCGGGGCGGTCGCCGAACGCCTCCCCGCCGGCGACGTCCGGTCGGGGCTGCGGATCGCGGCCCGGATGCCGCAGCGGACGTCCGTGCGGCACGCCGCGGAAGTCCTGGGCTCCGGCTACCGGATGTCCGGGCCCGACACCGTCCCGTACGCCCTGTGGTGCGCGGCCGGGCACCTCGACGACCTGCACGAGGGCCTGTGGGTGACGGTCGCCGGGCGCGGCGACATCGACACCACCTGCGCCATCGCGGGCGGGGTGATCGCCGCCCGCACGGGCGTCGCCGCCCTCCCCGCCGCCTGGCACGCGGCACGTGAACCGCTGCCGCCGGTGGTGCCGGGGTAGGGACCCCGCCCTTCGGCGGGTGGGGTCCTCAGGCGCCGGTCGGGGCGCCGGGCGCGGCGGACGGGGCGTCGGGTCCGGCTGCGGGCCGGTCCGCCGCGAGCTCGGCGAGGATCGCCTCGGCGAGCCCCTCGCGCCGTATCCGCTGGTCGACGTACACGAGGCCGCTGACCAGTTGCGTGAACCCGATCTGGAACATCTGGCCGACGGTGGTACCGAAGACCATGGCGAGGAAGGCGAAGACCAGGGCGGTGATCAGGCCGCCGGTGGGGGCGCTCCCCTCGGGCTGGTCCGCCAGCGCGGGAACCACCGCGAACATGCCGATGGCGTTGAACGGCATCTGGACCAGCCACGCGACCGCACCCGCGATCATCCCGCCCACCAGGGTGCAGCCGAAGATCCGCCACCAGTCGCCCCGGACCAGCTTGGCCGAGCGGCGCAGTGCGGTGACGGGGCTCGCGCCCTCGAGGACCACGGCGGCCGGAGCCAGTCCGAGCCGGGTGGTGAGCCACACCGTCAGCGGGAGGGCGGCCAGCAGGAGCACCGGCAGGACGCCGAGCAGAGCCGGGGCGCCGTTCCCGGAGGCCACGGTGATCACCAGCGGCACCCACACGGCCAGGACGGCGAACACCGGGGCGCCCGCGATCACCAGGGTGAGCAGCATCGCGCCGGCCACCGCGGGGGCCCGCCGGACGGCGGCGCGCCGCATGGCCCGGGAGGTGGTGGGGCGGCCCATGACCGCCTCCTTGAGCACCGCCTGACACAGCGACACGAGGACCGCCATGCCCAGCATCCCCACGACGAGGAGCAGGACGAACACCAGGCTCCCGGCGACGACCAGCGGCACCACGTCCTCGGCCCCGGGGGACCGCCCGTACGGCGGATCGAAGACCGGCCCGACATGCGCGTGCACGACGGCCACGGCGACGCCCACCACGAGGGCCATCACCGGCAGGACGACCGCCTGTACGGCCAGCATGACCCCGGCGAGCTGCTTCCCGTGGGCGCGCAGGACCGCGAACGCCCCGCGGAGCATGTCCCCCAGCGCCAGCGGCCGCAGGGGTATCGCCCCCGGCTGCGGCGTCGGCGGCGGCCAGCCGCCCCAGGGCGGGACACCGCCCCATCCGCCGCCGTGGCCTCCCGGCCCGGTCGCTCCGACGGGTCCCCACCCTGTGTTCTGCGTCATGCACATGCTCCGTAGATCGTCCCCCGAACGGAGCCACAACGTATCCCACCTGCGGGGCCGCCGGACCGCCGGCACGCTCCGGGCCTACGGGCCTACGGGCCTACGGGCCCACGAGCCGAACCCGGGGACCGGCCCGCAGGGTTGGGGCAGAATCGGGTCATGGCAACCGAGTCGGAGAAGATCGAGCTGAGCGAAGACGAACTGCGCGAGATCGCGGGGTATGCCGCCGACTGCGCCCGCAGGGCGCTGGCGCTCTTCGAACAGCACCGCCCCGCCGATCCGCGCCCCCGCGAGGCCATCGACGCGGCCTACGCCTTCGCCGGGGGCGGACGACGCACGGCCGCCCTGCGGCAGAGCGCGTGGGCGGCGTACCGGGCGGCCCGGGAAGCCGGCGTACCCGCCGCGATCGACGCGGCGCGCGCGGCGAGCCACGCCGCCGGCGCCGCCTACCTCCACCCCCTGGCCAACGCGCACCAGGTGAAACACGTCCTCGGCGCGGCAGCGCACGCGGCGCGGGCGGAGGAACTGGCCTCCGCGCAGGACGGGGCCTCCGCGCAGGACGGGGCGTCCGGCACCGACGGGACCCTCGACTGGGCCCGCCACCACGCACCCCCGGCCGTCACCGCGGTCCTCGGCCGGCTGCCCGCCGCGCCGCCCGGCGGAGGACGGGTGGGCGAGCTCATGCGCGATCTCGGCGCGGCCCTCCGGGCGTGAGGACCACGAGCTGCCGCGTCGCGCGGGTCATCGCGACGTAGCGGTCCACCGCCCCTTCGATGCCCTCGCCGAAGCCGTCCGGGTCGACGAGGACGACCAGGTCGAACTCCAGCCCCTTCGACAGGCCCGGGGTCAGCGAGCGTACGCGCGACCTCTCCCGGAACGTTGCGGCTCCGCGGCCGTCGGCACCGATGACACAGGCGACCCCTTCGGCATGCGCGTCGAGCCAGCCGTCGAGGACCGCCTCCAGGTCCGCGACGGCTCCGTGGACGACGGGGATGCCGCTGCTGCGCACGGAAGCCGGCACGTTGGCATCGGGGAGCGCGGCCCGGATGACCGGCTCGGCCTCCGCCATGACCTCCTCCGGGGTGCGGTAGTTGATGGTCAGGGAGGCCACCGTGATCCGGTCGAGCCCGATCCGCTCCAGCCTTTCCCGCCACGACTCCGTGAACCCGTTCCTGGCCTGGGCGCGGTCCCCGACGATGGTGAAGCTGCGGGACGGGCAGCGCAGCAGCAGCATCTGCCACTCCGCGTCGGTCAGTTCCTGGGCCTCGTCCACGACGACGTGCGCGAACGGGCCGGCCAGCCGGTCCGGGTCGGCGGCGGGCAGGGCTGACTCGTCGACCAGACTGCTCTGGAGGTCCTTGCCCCGCAGCATCGTCACCGCACCCTCACCGTCGTCGTCGGCGGCGAGGATGTCGTCGATGACGCCGGCCATCCGCTCGCGCTCGGCGGCGAGTACGGCCTCGTGCCGGCGCTTGCGGCGGGCCGCCTCCGGGTCGCCGAGCCGCTGCCGCGCCGCGTCCAGCAGCGGCAGGTCGGACAGAGTCCAGGCGCCGGCCTCCTCCCGCTGCAGCTTGTGCACCTCCTCGCGGCTCAGCCAGGGAGCGCACATCCGCAGGTAGGCGGGGACGGTCCACAGGTCTGCGACGAGGTCGGCCGCTTCGAGCAGCGGCCACGCGCGGTGGAGGGCCGCCGTCAGCTCCCGGTCGGCCAGGACCGACCGCCGGAACAGGGCGGCCGGAACCGCGTCCTCCTCGTCGGCGTCGCCGTCGTGCTTGTCCTTCAGGATCGTGAGCAGCTCCTCCAGGATCAGCTCGCGCGCCTCGTTGTGCGGGGTGCCGGCCGCGGCCCGGAACGCCTCGGCCCAGTCGTCGGCGGTCAGCGGGATGTCGGACCAGGCGGTCGTGACCGTCATCCTCGTGGTGGGCGGCTCCTCGTAGATCCCGACCGCCTTCTCGACGGCCTTCACCATGTCCGCGGACGACTTCAGGCGCGCCACGTCCGGGTCGGTCTCGGCCGCCGCCCCGGCTCCCTCGGCGACGAGGTCCCGCACGGTGCAGGTCTGTACGCCCTCCTCCCCGAGGCTGGGCAGGACGTCGGAGACGTAGGCCAGGTAGGGCTGGTGCGGACCGACGAACAGCACGCCGCCGCGGCGGTGGCCGAGCCGGGGGTCGGAGTAGAGGAGGTGCGCGGAGCGGTGCAGGGCGACGACGGTCTTGCCCGTACCCGGACCGCCGTCCACGACGAGGGCGCCGCGGGAGCCCGCGCGGATGACGGCGTCCTGGTCGGCCTGGATGGTGCCGAGGACGTCACGCATCCGGGGCGACCGGTTGCCGCCCAGGCTCGCGATGAAGGCGGACTGGTCGTCGAGCGCGGCGTGCCCTTCGAACCCGTCGGCCGTGAACACCTCGTCCCAGTAGTCGCTGATCCTGCCGCGGGTCCAGCGGTACCTGCGGCGGCTCGCCAGCCCCATCGGGTTCGCGTGGGTCGCGGCGAAGAACGGCTCGGCGGCGGGGGACCGCCAGTCGACCAGGAGCCGGCGCCCCGCGCCGTCGGTGAGGCCGAGCCGCCCGATGTACACGGGCTCGGCGTCGTCGGCGCCGACGACGCGTCCCAGGCACAGGTCCAGGCCGAAGCGACGCAGCGCGCGCAGGCGGGCGGTCACCCGGTGGATCTCGCTGTCGCGGTCCATCGCCTCCCGGCCCACACCGCCGGGCGACCTGCGCAAGCCGTCGAGACGGTCGGACAGTTCGGCGACCGACTGGTCGAGGCTCTCGGCGAGGGCCGCGAAGTGCCGCTCGTCGCCGGCGATCAGCGCCGCGTCGGCCTTGGCGGAGAGGTTGACGGGAAGGTCGAAGGCGTGGACGGTGTTGGTGCGCACGTGGTGGATCTCCCGTTTTCGCAGGTACTGGCTTCGAGGAGCGATTCTGCGGCAGCACGGGGGCCTTGCCGCAAGGCCCCCTGTGCGTTATAACTTGAGAGTGGAAAGGAGTGCCCACTCCTCCTTCCCGATCTCTTCGCCCCTCCGCACCTGACGAGCGCACGACCCGCGCCCCCGTGCCGGGAGCGCGAACCGTGCGTCATCCGCTACTTGGGAGCGACCCAGACCTGCCGCTTGTCGGTGTTCGCCGCGTACAGCTGGACCTTCGTCCCGTTGACGGTCGAGCCGCCGCTGACGTCGAGGACCTTGCCCGACGCGGTGTGCACGATCTGGCCCTTGGCGTTGACCGACCACTTCTGGGCGGCGGTGCCGTTGCAGTCCCAGAGCTCGATCTTGTTCCCGTCGGCCTTCAGGTTGCGGGAGTTGTCGAGGCACTTGCCGAGAGCGCGGAACGTGCCGTCCTTCCCCAGGATCCAGGACTGCGCGGCGCTGCCGTTGCACGTGTGGAGCTGGATCTGCGTGCCGTTGACCGCCTTGCCCCCCTTGACGTCGAGGCACTTGCCGCCGAGACCGGTCACCTTGCCCTGCGGGGACAGCGCCGCGCCGGCGTTCGCCGCGAGGAGGCGCAGCCCCTGTACGTCGAACTGCTGGACGTACGTGCCCGCCCGCTTGTCCTGGTAGGCGTACGTGGGCGAGCACATGACGGGGAACTCGCCCGAGTCGGTTCCCTTGACGCAGTCGCTCTTGGTCAGGCTGCGGTTGGCGTGGGTCAGGCCCAGCGTGTGCCCGATCTCGTGGCTGACGTGGTTGCGCATGTACGTCTCGCCCATCTCCGCCGTGGGCTTGCCGGCCGCGGTGAAGAACTCGTCGTCGATGTAGGCGTGCCCGCTGGTCACCGTGTCCGCCACGGACGAACCGGTGAAGCCGCAGCTCAGGTTCGCGCTTCCGGTTCCGTCCCGGACCACCTTCCAGCCGGTGCTGCCCATGCTGCCCTCGCCCTCCGGGGGCACACAGGGCCGGTGCAGCACCCCGATGACCACCTCGCCCCTGGGGCGGGCGTAGTCCCAGCCGACGGGCCGGGTGTCGACCGTGACCGGCAGGTTCGTGATGCGCTGGAGGTCCGCCGCCGTCGCCTTGGCGTACGGGGCGAGCCAGTCGGCGGACTTCTGGTCGTAGAACTTGATCGTGTAGCCGGTCGCCAGCCACTTGGTGGCGCCCGCGAGCTTCCACCCCTCGCCCTGCGGGGGAGTGGCGGCCCCGGCGGCCGCGGTGCGGGGCGCCGCCGCGGGGCGGCCGGCGCCGAGGGCCATCACACCGTTGCTGAACGGGGTGTTGTCGCTGGCGGAGAGAGCGGAATCCACCGCGTGGGCGTCGAGCGCCTCACCGATCGGCACCTCCCCCTCGGCGGTATCGGCCGGCGTCGGCGTGGCGGCCGCCGTCGGTCCGGAGCCGGTGTCCTCGGTGCCGAACGCGGGGGACAGCTCCAGACCGGTCACTGCTGCCGCGACGACGCACGCCGCGACCAGAGGTATGCGAAATTTCTTCGCCGTGAATGCCAAGTCCCGTTGCCTTTCATCGTGATCACTCCCGGGGGGGGCGCGGGGGGGCCGCGGGGGCGCCGCGCGCGCCCGCCCCGGACTCCACGGTGTTCACGGGCGG
>NZ_JBHYVA010000207.1:0-12330 GCF_042750055.1 Streptomyces sp. NPDC059456 | reverse complement strand
CCCGCCCTCCGCCGGGTCCTGCTCGCGCTGCTGCCCCGCACCCCCGACCCGCAGGAGCGCGCCGCCCTGGCCGGGGAGGCCGCCGAGCACCTGGCGGCCGGACTGGCCGCCGAGCCGTCGGGGGCGGCGGCCGCCCGCGTACGCGTGGAGCTGGCCACCGCCCTGCGGTACCTGCCCCCGCGGCTGGAGGAGGCCGCCGGACAGCTGGACCTGGCCCTGGCCGAGGCCACCGGCGACCCGGAGCTGCGGCTGGCCGCCCTGGTGTGCCTGGCCCGGGTGCACCGGGCCCGGTCCGCGCGGGACACGGACCCGGCGGCCCTGGAGGACGCCGCCGAGGCGTACGGCAGGGCCCGCCGGCTGATCCCCCGCGACGGGGAGGCCTACGGGGAGCTGCTGCCCGAGTGGGGCGACGTCCTCCTGGACCGGGCGCGGGCCGCCGGCGGGCGGCGGTTCACCTCGACGGCCGTACGGGTGCTGCGCGACAGCCGGGCCGCGGTCCCGCAGTCCGACCCCGGATCCGCGCAGCGGCTGGTGCGGCTCGCGGAGGGGCTGCGGCTGCGGCACGCGTACGAGGGCGACGTGGTGGACCTGCGGGAGGCGGAGTACCTGCTGGAGCTGGCCGTCCGGCAGAGCCGCGGCCCGCTGGAGCAGGCCCGCGCCTGGCGGGAGCACGGCGACGTCCAGCAGGAGATCCACGCGCACACCCGGGCGCTGGACCGGCTCGACCGGGCGGCGGACTCCTACCGGCGGGCGTGGCGGGCCGCGCTGGCCGCCGACCGGGCGGAGCGGCGGGTGGTGGCGGTGGAACTGGCGGCCCGGGTGCAGGAGCTGAGGGGAGAGGTGCTCGAACGGCTGGCGCGGCCCCGGGCGGCGCTGGAGGCCTACCGCTCGGCCGTGGAGCTGTGGACGCGGCTCGGGGAGCCCGCCGCCGAGCGGCGGGAGGCCCTGCGGTCACGGGTCCGCACCCTGGAGGCGGGGCTGTGACGGGTCCGCCGGGTCCCGGCCGGGCTTGGCGGGCGTGGGCCGGGGAAAAGTGCAGGGGACCAGCGGACGCGCGACGCGACAGGGGGGCGGGCAGCCCATGGTGACTCGGCAGCAGGAAGCGGAAACGGAGGGCTCCGCCGGGCCCGGGCCCTGTTCCGGGCCGCTACCGGACCTCTCCGGGTTCGATCTGGCCGCACTGCGCGGGATCGACCATCCCGTGCTCGCCCGGGTCATCGAAGGGATGGTGGAGCGGGTCACCCACCCCGCCGAGATCCTCAACGCCTTCGACTCCGGAGTGGCCTGACCCGCGCCGGGCTCCGCATCCGGACCCGGATCCGGCCCCGCATAGGCCCTGCATCGGCCCCGCATCCGGCCCCGCCCGGCCCGGATCGCGGGCCCGTCGCGCGGCCCGGCCCCCTTACGCACCGCATTCCCAAGGCAACGCAGAGCAGCCACAGTTGACCCGTTTCCGCCGTTAGCAGGTGCCGTCCGCCGGGCAGGGATGCACCGACCGCGGCGCGGGAGGTACGAACGATGAGGCAGACCAACACGAGCGACGTCGTGCTGCCCTCCCACCGGATCCACGCGCCCTGGCCGTACGCCCGGCTCGACGTGCCCGCGCTGCGCGCCGCAGGCCACCGGCCCCACCCCGTACGCCAGTTCGTGCTCAAGACGCGCAGCCGCTGCAACCTCGCCTGCACCTACTGCTACGTCTACGAGATGGCCGACCAGGGCTGGCGCGGGCAGCCCGTCGCCATGTCCCCGGCCACCGTCGCCCGCGCGGCCGAGCGGATCGCCGAGCACGCCGCCGCCCACGCCCTGACCCGCGTCGACCTCGTCCTGCACGGCGGCGAACCCCTGCTCACCGCCCCCGCCGAACTGGCCGCCCCCGTCGACGCCGTACGGGCCGCCCTCGCCCGGACCTCCCCGCGGACCCGGGTCACCGCCACCGTCCAGACCAACGGCACCCTGCTCACCCGCGGCCGGCTCACCGCGCTGGCCACGGCCGGGATCCGCGTCGGCGTCAGCCTCGACGGCGGACTGCCCGCGCACAACCTGCGCCGCGTGGACCACACCGGGCGCCCCGGGTTCGGCGCCGCCGCCCGCGGTCTGCGCCTGCTCGCCCGGCACCCCGGGAGCTACGCCGGGGTGCTCTGCGTCGTCGACCTTGCCCAGGACCCGGTGGAGACGTACGAGTCGCTGCTCGACTTCGCCCCGCCGGTCATCGGACTGCTCCTGCCGCTCGCCAACCGGAGCACCCCGCCGCCCGGCCACCGCCCGCCCGCCACCCCGTACGCCGACTGGCTCGTCGCCGTCTTCGACCGCTGGTGGCACGAGGCGGTGCTGCGGACCCGGATCCGGATCTTCGAGGAGATCATCGCCCTGCTGATCGGACTGCCCACCGCCACCGAGACCCTCGGCCTGGCCCCCGCCACCACCGCCGTGATCGAGTCCGACGGCGGCATCGAACAGGCGGACTCGCTGAAATCCGCCTACGAGGGCGCCGCGGCCACCGGACTGAACGTGGAGAGCGACGGCTTCGACGCGTTCCTCGACCACCCCGGACTCGTCGCCCGCCAGCTCGGCCGGGCAGCCCTCGCCGACGGCTGCCGCTCCTGCGAACTCGTCGAGGTATGCGGCGGCGGCCACTACCCGCACCGCTACCGCGCCGGCGAGGGCTTCCAGGGGCCGTCCGTGTACTGCGCCGACCTCCAGGCCGTCATCCGCCACATCGCCGCAGCCCTCCACCGCGCGACGGCCGGCACCGCGCCCGCGCAGCCGGCCGACCCGGACGCCGGCCCGCCCGGAACGGTCACCGCCGGCCAGGCGACCCCGCGGGCGGCCGCCTCATGACCGATTCGCTGGCGGGGTTCACCGTCACCTCCGCCACCCTGCGCGCCCTCGCCTCCACCGAGCCCTCCGCCGACGGCAGCGCCCTGGTCCGCGACATCCGCCGCTCCAAGCGGCTCGTCCTGCTGCGCGGGGTGCTCGACGCCGCCCCCGGCGGCCGGGCCGGGGAGGCCGCCGACCACTGGGCGCTGCTGGAGGAGGCCGAACGGCACGCCCCCGACGCCGTGCGCGACGTACTGCACTACCCCGCCACCGGCGTGTGGGCCGAGGAGACCCTGCGCCGGCTGCACGCCCCGTACGGGCCCCCGGCCGATCTCGGCCACCTCGGGGCGCTCGCCGCCGCCGCGGCCCTGCGCTCCGGCATCGCCTTCAAGGCCACGCTGCGGCCCGTGCACGGCCGGCTCGTCCTGCCCACCCTCGGGCTGCTGCGCCCCGCCCGCCCCGGCCCGCTCGCGCTCACCGAAGGCTCCTGGGACCCCGACGACCCCACCACCCTCGCCTTGCACACCCTGCCCGGCGGCCGCACCGCCCTCGACGACCTCGACCCCTACCGCGCCCCCGGCCCCGCCCACCCCACGCCCGTACGCCCCGCCCGCCGGCTCACCCCCAAGGGCCACAAGCGCTGGGACACCCAGTGGTCCGGCGCGCTCACCCTCCTCGACCGGTACGACACCGCCCGCGCCGAGGAGATCGGCCTGCTGCTGCGCTCCGTCGTCCCGCTCGGCGGCGGCTCCCGCTCCAGCGGCGCCACCCTGCCCGCGGCCGCCGGCTCCGTCCTCGCCCGCACCCAGGCCCCGCCCGCCCTGGCCGCCACCCTCGTCCACGAGGTCCAGCACGGCAAGCTGACCGCCCTCGCCGACGTACTGACCCTGCACACCGCCGACCGCACGCCCCGCCACTGGGCCCCCTGGCGCAGCGACCCCCGCCCGCTGGAGGGACTCCTGCACGGCGCGTACGCCCATCTGGCCCTGGCCGGGTACTGGCAGCGCGCCGCCCTCTACGGCGCCCGCGGCGCCTGGGCCCAGCACGCCCGGATCCGCGCCCAGGTCGCCGCCGTCCTGCCCACCCTGCACCGGGACGCACAACTCACCACAGCGGGACGGGAGTTCACCGCGGCGATGGCCGCCGCCGAACGGGCCATGGACGATCTGCCGCCGCCCGGCGACCAGCACGCCACCGCCCGCCGCGCCGTCGACCGGGAACGCCGGACCTGGTGCGCACGGCACCCCGAACTCGCCCTGTTCACACAGGGCTGACGGGCCGTCCGCTGCGGTACCTTTTCAACCCCGTCCACCGCCCGGATGTCAGGGAGACGGCCGCATGACCACCGGACTTCGCCAGGACCGAGACCGCGACGGAGCCGCACAGCCGCAGCGCTTCGTCATCAGCTTCGCCGGGTTCAACCGGCCCTGGGCCGTGTGGATCGCCCACCGCCTGGAGGAGCACGGCCACCGCGTCGCCCTCGCACGCTGGGACCCGCAGTCCAGCCCCGGACTCGCCCCCGCCCTCGACGACCTGGCCCGCAGCGGCAGCCGGGTCCTGCTCATCCTCAGCGAACGCTACTTCTCGGCCGCCGCCCACACCGACGAGGAGTGGAACACCGCCCTGCGCACCGTCACCGACCACCACCCCGACCGGTTCGCGGCCGTCTGCCTCACCGACGCCCCGCTGCCCAGCGCCGTCGCCGTGCTGGAGAAGACCGACCTGTGGGGCCTGGACGCGTACGAGGCCGAATACCGGGTGCTGCGCCGGCTCGAACTGCCCACCGACCGGATCGGCACCGAGACCGGCCGCCGCGGCCCCCGCTTCCCCAACGACCCGCCCGAGATCTGGGGCCGCGTCCCGCGCCGCAACCCCCGCTTCACCGGCCGCAACGACGTCATCGGCCGGCTGCGCGCCGCCCTCGCCGACGCCCCGCCCGGCGCCTCGACCGTCACCCTGCTCGGCCTGTCCGGGGTCGGCAAGACGCAGGTCGCCACCGAGTACGCGTACCGCTTCGCCTCCGAGTACGACGTCGTGTGGTGGGTCCCCGCCGAGGACCGGCCCACCCTGCGCGAACGGCTCGCCGACCTGGCCCCCGCGATGGGCCTGCCGCTCGGCGCGGGCAGCTACGGCGAGCAGATCCGGGCCGTGCTGGAAGCGCTGCGCCGCGGATCCCCGTACAGCCGCTGGCTGATGGTCTTCGACGGCTGCGACAACCCCGACGACCTCACCGACCTCCTGCCGTCGGGCGCGGGCGACGTCATCATCACCTCCCGCAACCGCGAATGGGCCTCCCGGCAGACCAGCCTCCTCGAAGTCCCGCTGTACGCCCGGCCCGAATCCGTCACCTTCATCCGCCGCCGCGCCCGCCGCCTCACCGGCGGCGAGGCCGACCAGCTCGCCGAGGCCCTGGAGGACTACCCCCTCGCCCTCGACCAGACCGCCGGCTGGCTCGCCGACTCCCCGCTGACGGTGGGCGACTACCTGGCCCTGCTCCAGCGCAGACTCGACTCCCGCGAGGCGGTCACCGTCTCCGACGACTACCCGCTGCCCTTCCCCACCGCCCTGGCGATACTGCTCAACAACGTCCGGGAGAACTTCCCCGACGCGCTGTCCCTGCTGCGGCTGTTCGTGTTCTTCGCCCCGGGGCCGGTGCCGCTGCGGCTGCTGCGCGAGTTCCCCGCCGACGACGTGCCCGAGCAGCTCGCCGGACTCATCAACGACCAGATCCGGTGGAACGCCGCCCTCAACAAGCTCGTCCAGTTCTCCGTCGTCCGCCTCGAATACTCCGACCTGTCGGTGGAGGAGGGCGGCGGCCTGGAGACGGTCCAGCTGCACCGCATGGTGCACGGCATCGTCCGCGAGAACCTCTCCGAGGAGGAGGCCGAACCGCTCTCCCGCGCCGTCCGGCAGGTCCTCGCCGCCGCCGACCCCGGCCGGCCCTCCGACTCCCGGCTCTGGCCCCGGTACGCCGAACTGATCCCGCACCTGGAGACCGCCGGCGTACTGACCAGCAGCAACCCGCGGATCCAGACCTTCCTGCTGCACTGCCTGCGCTACCTGATCCTCGCCGGCGAGTACCGCACCTGCCTGCGGCTCGCCGAACAGACCGACGCCGTGTGGCGCACCATGCTCGGCGACGACCACGACCAGGTCCGCGAGCTCAGCTACCACCACGGCGGCGCCCTGCGGATGCTCGGGCACTTCAAGCGCGCCGAGGTCCTCGCCAAATCGGTTGCCGACCGGATGCTCGCCGAACGGGGCGACCGCGACCTGGAGACCCTGCGCGCCACCAGCACCTACGCCGGGGTGCTGCTCGGCACCGCCAAGTTCGAGGAAGCCCGCGAACTGCTGGAACACGCCCTCGCCCGCTACCGCGAACTGCTCGGCGAGGACGACTCCACCACCCTCAACGCCGAGAACAACGTCGCGGTCGCCCTGCGCCTGCTGGGCCGCTACCAGGAGGCCTACGACACCGACCTCGACACCCTGCGCCGCCGCGAACGGGTCCTGCGCGTACGGCACATCGCCACCCTCTCCTCCGGCATCGGCTGCGCGATGGGGCTGCGCCTGATGGGCCGCTACCGCGAAGCCCTCGCCCGGCAGGAACAGGGCCTCAAACTCAACTCCCAGGTCCTGGGCACCAACCACCCCCAGACCCTGCGCGCCGAGCACAACCTCGGCATGTGCCTGCGCCGCTCAGGTGACATCCCCGGCGCCGGAGCCCGGCTGCGCAGCGTCCTGGAACGCTCCACCCGCGTCTTCGGCGCGGAGTTCCCCTGGACGCTGATGGTGGCCTCCGACTACGCCACCTACCTGCGGGAGTACGGGGACGTCGGCGAAGCCCGCCGGATCTCGGAGGAGGTCGTCCGCGGCTACCAGACGCAGCTGGGGCTGGCCCACCCGTACAGCATCGGCACGGTCGGCAACCTCGGCCTCGTCCTGCGCGCCCAGGGCGAACGCACCGAGGCCCTCAACCTGGCGGAACAGGCCCTGGTCGGCATGCGCGGCGCGGTCGGCGACCGCCACCCGTGGACCCTGGGCTGCGCCCTGAACGCCACCGGCCACCGCAACATCACGGGGCACTTCGAGGACGCGGTGTCCCTCAGCCGCGAAACCCTCCGGGGCTGCGAACAGATCCTGGGCCCGGACCACCCGATGACCCTGAGCGCCCAGATCGCCCTGGCGGCGGACCTCCGCTCGGTCCGCGAGGACACGGAAGCCCAGAAACACGAGGACGCGGGCCTGCGCGCACTGACCCGCACCCTGGGCCCGCAACACGTCCACACGGTCTCGGCCCGCCAGCAGATGCGCCCGTACTGGGACTTCGAGCCGCAGCCGTAGGCGGCACCGGACGCGGTCCGCCCGCGTGGCGTCCGGCGCCCGGTCTCGCAGCGGCACTGGCCGCGAGACCGGGCACCGGCGCGACGCTCAGCCGTCGTCCGAGGTGACGACGGCGCGGCTCACTTGAGCATGATGCTGGCCCCGAAAATGTTGCCGACCTCCGCGCATTCCTTGACGTTGGCCCGGCTGAAATAGGGAGTGCTGGCGGTGCCGGTCAGTCCCTTCGCGGTGGAGGTGCAGTACCAGTTGCTCGCCCCCTTGTACTCCACCTTGTACACCTCGCTCTTTCCCGCCGCTATGTTTCCCGAGCACTTCGTCGCGACGTCCGTGTGGACGCAGATGTTCGCGATGGTCGCCGAGAAGTTGCTGAGGCGGAAAGCCGCGACCGGCGCCGCCTGGCTCGCGGGTGCGGTCACGATCATTCCCGCGCCGACGGCCGCCACCATCCCGGCGACCGTTGCCAGCCGGGTGCTCCGCTTGACGGTTCGAGACATGTTTTCCTCCAGTTGTGGTAATTCCGTGCTGCGATATGTGAATGGACCGGTCAGTGAGTGCGTGACAGGCGCACCGGCGGTCCTCTGGCTAATCGGCGCATCCATCCGTCGGTCCCCGACGTGAACGATCCCGGCGGTCCGGGGGCGGTCGTCAGACCCCGCAACGGTGCTGTTCGGCCTGCCGTGCGATCTCGCCGAGCTCCCGCCGGGCCGCGTCCGCCTCCTCGCGCACGCCGTCGAGCCGCTCCTCCAGCTGGGCGACCCGCTCGCGGTAACGCTCCAGCTCGGCCCGTACGAACGCCACGTCCGCGACCTGCTGCGCGGCCTCCTGGCGGATCTTGTCCGCCTGCTCCTCGAACCGGTGCTTGGCCACGTCCAGTTGGGCGACGGCCAGATCCGCGGCCTCCTCCGCCAGCGCGGTGCGCTGCTCGGCGTCCAGGGTCCGCTCGGCCGCGGCCCGGGTCACCGTCCGGATGCGCTCCTCGGCGGCGGCCGAGTCCGTGATGAGGGCCAGTTCCTCGATGTAGCCCGGCAGGTCCGCGGACAGCCGGGAGATGAGCGCCACGAGGTCGGCACGCGCATCGGATCCGTCCACGCCCGGTATTGCGGTCTCCACCGCCGCCCGCTCGACGGAAAGGCCGTCCGCGGCGGCCGCCGCCCCGGCCGCCTTCTTGGCCTCGGCGGCCTGACGCTTCTCGTCCTTGCGCTGCTGCCGCTTGGCCCGGAACTTGCGGAACGCACCCAGCGCGTTGTGGTCGGGGTGAGCGCAGTACCGGGGCTCGGGGTTGCCGGGCGTCGGCGCCTCGGGGTGGTTGGTGCACTCCGGGTAAGCGCAGAGGGGAAGCGTCTCGACCGTCATTTTTCCGCCTTCTCACGAAATTTCGGGCTTCCCCAAAAACGAACCGTCACCGGGTACGGCTCACGCCGACCGGTTGCACTCGGGGATGTGTGAACACGCTAGAGGCAGCAGGGCACTTGTGGCCGTCCCGACAGGGGCACGTCAGACTTCGGTAAGATCATCAACCACCCGTCGCCAAGCCCCCGAGGCTGCGCGAGCGGATGCCCGTCCGTGGCGTCAGGCCTTCTCGCCGGCCGGCGCGTACTTCCTCCCCGGCTACGCGATGAGCGACGTCCGCCACGCGTGCTCGGCGACGCTCTCGGGGTCGTTGACGCCGGCCATCCACCAGCCGGTACGGCGGGTGTGCTTGAGCGTGCCCGCTTCGTAGAGGAGGCGGCGCCACCGCGGACAGATCGTCAGCCACTGTCCCTCCATCTGGCGTCCCCGCCCCGCGCCCCTCTCCTGCCGGCTGTCGGCCGCCCCAAGCCCCCACACTGCAAGGGCCTTGCTGGTGGGTTTGGGCTGCCTCCACCCGGCCGCAGATGCTCTCGTGGCAGGGAGCGCACGGTGGCCCTCAGCCCTTGGGCCAGAAGGGGATCCTGTCGTGTGCCGGTACCGTTCAGATGTCGAGTCTGAACGGGAGCCACCATGCACTCTCTACCGAACGACCACACCGGCGCGCGCATGAAGCGCCTGCGCCTCGAACGCCACCTCACCCAACAGGCCGTATCGGATCTGTCCCAGGTCCCGTACAGCACGTACACGAAGACCGAACAGGGCGTCATCCCGGCCAGCCCGCATCTGATCGCTGCGGTGGCTCGCGCCCTTCGGGTGTCCGTCGACGTGATCACAGGACAGCCGTACGCCACCGAACTCCGTGCCGACGAGCTGGACATCCTGATCCGGCCGATCCGCCAAGCCCTGGATGTGTACGACCTCGGCGCCGACCCGGACATCACCCCACGAGTGCACCAGCTGCTCACCGACGACGCCGAGGCCCTCCTCGTCGCGGTCCGGGCCGGGGAGATCAAGCAAACTGCCGGCCAGCTCCCCGGACTCATCCAAGAGGCGACCACGGCCGCCCACGCGGCGCCGGGCCGGGACCGCTGGCTGCTGCTGGCCAGCCTCTACCGCACTGCCTACGACGTCGCCAGCAAGCTCGGCTACTACGACCTCGCGGCACTGGCCCTCGCCCGCATGGACTGGGCGGCCGAGCGTGGCTCAGACGCGGTGTTCGGCGGCATGTACCGGTACATGCGCGCGCTCACCTATCTCAGGGACGGCGAGTACCGTACCGGGGAGCGCCTGGTAGACCTCGGACTGCGCACTCTGGCGCAGGCGGATCCGTCCCGGGAGCGGGAGGTCGTCACAGGGCAGCTGCACCTCGGCGCAGCGGTGATGGCCGGCCGGTCCAAGGACGGCGGCCGCGCCGAGGGACACCTCGCCGAAGCGGAGCGGATCGCGGTGGGAACGGGCGAAGCCGTCAGTACGCACTGGCTGGCGTTCGGCCCGACGAACGTTGCCGTGCACCGAGTCAGCGTGCTCGCCGAGCTCGACGAGTACGGGCAGGCCGCACAGGCGGGCCGAAGCGTGACGATCCCGGGCGACTGGCCGAAGTCCCGTCGGTCGCACCACTATGCGGAGCTGGCCCGGGCGCAGATGTGGACGGGGGACCTCGACGCCTCGTTCCAGAACCTGTTGAAGGCGAGAAAGTCGGCGCCGCAGCAGGCCCGCTACCACCAGACGGTTCGCGAGACCTACGCCGGCCTGGAAGCGGCCCGTCGTCAACTCCCGGACTCCTTCATGTCATACGGGTCCTGGCTGGGCGTATAACACTGCGCGATCCATTGGCCCCGGCTATCAATATGTCGTGATAGTCGGGGCCTTGCCGTGCTCTCACACTCATCTCACCACCACGGATGAGGCAGAGAGCGAGACCCCGTGATGCATGAAGCAGTAACCCACCCCTTTGAGTACCTACCTCACGCGCTGCTCCACAAGCGGGTGCGGGACATCGCGTCCGGTGTCGAGGGGGAGCTCATGGCGGTGGTCCGGGAGGACGTCTCCGACACCCCCGCCCGTGAGCACTGGGTGAAGCTGGCCTATGTCCGGGGCCCGTCCGGCCGGGAGATCTCCACGGCCGTGGCCAACATCGAGGCCGTCTGATGGAGGCCGCCGACCTGTTCCCGCGACTGCCGGTGCCCCCGGACTCCTGCGCCGAGTGCGCCGCCCACGTCTTGGCCCGCTTCCAGGCCCACGTGGACCGCGACCGCTCGCGCGTCAGCGACATGAACGTCCTGATCATGCGACACCACCCCGAACTCCGTTCCCGCGGCTGAGCGTCCGGCCCGTCGCGGCGCACTGCGCGTCGCTGTCATCCCCGACACCCGAGAGGAAACCCAGATGGCAACCGAGACCTTGGGGCAGTCCGCACGACACCTTTGTGGCGCGCCTCGTGGTGCGTGACAACGACGGCGTGGACGAAGTGCTCGCCGAACGGATCGTCGACGAGGTCATCAAGTTCGTCGTGACGGCCGTGACGGCCGCGACGGCCACCGGGCGGCACCTGCATCTCGCGAGGACCGTCTACGCGGGATGGCGCGCACTCATCCTCCACACGGAGACGTACCGGCAACCATGTGCGTCGGTCGCCCGGTTCGTGGACCACGGGCCAGAGGGGCCGGAGACGCTGAAGCGTGACGCGGACACCCTCGACCGGACGATGGAAGCGATCCGCGAGGCCGGGTATGCGCCCGATGCGTATCTGTGGGGAACTCTGGCGGACACGGAGATCCACGCCGGAGACTGCATGCACAGCGAGTGCACGGAGGGCGGGTCGGCGTGCGCTGCGCCGCCGCCGGCCGGCTGACCGGCCCCTTCCTCTACAGTCGAGTGACTACGTTCCGCGTCGAAGGGGTTGCGGTGAGTGAAGATCCTGACGAGTCTCGTCCACAGGAGTGGGTCGACCCTCGGTTCCACGGCGTGGCGGCAGCCTTCGCCGCGACCCGGGTTGATCGCCGGCCCGGCAGGCGCCCCCGTCGAGTGTGCCCCCATGGGTCCGGCGTGACCGTCATGGTGGACCCCGACACGGGCGCCTCCCGGAACGTCGCGTGCGAGGCGTGCTCCACGACTGACACCTGATCGCCGCCACGTCTCCTCAGCCGCGTAGCGATCCGTGGCGGCCTATGTCCAGCCCCGGACGGGCGTCGGACGCCGTCGGTGAGGAGCGCGTAGCGATCGGATGCGAGCGGTGGCTCCCGATGTTCGGCAGGCCGCTGCTTCATGCAGGTACGGCCGACACCGGCCCCGGGACACGCCAGTTGGTGGGCCCCGGGCGTGAGCCTGCCCGATGCCCCGGCCCCCGACACCGGCCTGCCGGGCGGTGGTGCCTGGCAGGCTGCCGCCAGCGGGGACCGGGCAGTTGCCCCCTGACCTCCCCGCTCATTGCCCTCTGACCCGTGCCGTTCTTTCGGGGCTTCCCGGCAGTCCTTGTCTTTCCGGGGTGGGACGGGCGGTCAAGGGTGGCCGCAGGCCATCGCGCAGCGACGCGACCGCAGGGAGCGCCCTTGACGGGCCGGCCCGCACCGGAAGGACGATGGGACTGACGGGAAACCCCCGAACCCTCCCTGATCCGGTGCGATCGGATGCCGCACCCCGAAGCAACAGGCCCGCCGGTGGGGGCGGGTGGGCAACCGCCGCTCGGCGGTGGTGGGGAGAGGGGGGTGAAGGCCCCGAGTCGGCGGAGCCCCGTAGGTGCCGCAAGGCGGTCGAAGACCCCGCCCCCCGCGACGATCCGAGGCCCCGGACACCTCCGGACAGGCCCCGTACCCCCCGGAC
>NZ_JBHYVA010000206.1:0-12341 GCF_042750055.1 Streptomyces sp. NPDC059456 | reverse complement strand
GCCCCCGCCACGCCCTCCTGCCGGGCGCGGCGGGGGCTTTGCGCTGCCCGCCCGCGCCCCGGCGGGAGGGCCGGCCGGGCTCAGGGGGCGGTCTGCCCGGGGGCCCCGCCCGCCGGCCGGGTCATGTCCTCGACCTCGGCCAGGGCCTCCTCCAGCCAGCGCAGCCAGAACGTCTCCAGGCCGATGCCGCCGTGCAGCACCAGCCGGCGCAGCCGGTCCTCGTCGGAGTCCCGCCCCGGCGGGAAGTCCTTGTCCTCGATGGCCTCGTAGACGGCCAGTTGCCGCCGGTGCAGGTCCAGATGGCGCCGCAGTTCCGCGGCCAGCCCGTGCGGGCCCACCACGGCGGCCGCCCGGATCCGCAGCAGCAGCGGATCCCGGATGGCCTTCGGGTCCTGGCTCTCGCCGACCCACCGCGAGAGCTCCGCGCCGCCCGCCGCGAGCACCTCGTACTGCTTCTTCTGTCCCCGTACGGGCACCTCGCTGGGCAGGGCCCGGATCAGCCCGGCCTCCTCCAGCCGGCCCAGTTCGCGGTAGATCTGCTGGTGCGTCGCGGACCAGAAGTACCCGATCGACTTGTCGAACCGCCGCGTCAGCTCCAACCCCGACGAGGGCTTCTCCAGCAGGGCGGTGAGGATGGCGTGCGGCAGCGACATGCGGCCATCCTAGGGAGCCGGCCGGCGGCGGGCCGTCGGGAGCGGCCCGGCGGGCGGCCCCGGCGGGCGGCCCTCCGGCTCCGTGGGGACGCATAACACAAGCCGGACATTGAGATGCGGATTTCGCCAAACGTTTCCCATTGCCCGGCAAAAAATTCGCCGCAGTCTTGCCGTGCCGGTGGCGGCCCGATGGGATGCGCGAGTCCCGTCGCTGAACGGGGCGTTCCGCTTATCCGTGCCGCCCGGACGATCCGGGCGGCACGGCATCCGAACATCGAGGTCGAGCCACACCGTGCGTCAGACATCCCCCGTCGCCACCCTTCTCGCCGTCGCGGCGCTTCCGCTCGCGCTGACCGCCTGCTCCGCCCCCGCGCCGAAGGCCGCCGCAGCGGCCCCGGCTTCCGCCTCCGCCGCCGCGGCAGCGCCGTCGGACCCCAACAAGGGCCTGCTGACCGGGAAGCAGCTCAAGGCCGCGCTCGCGCCCGCCTCGTTCTTCGCCACCGGCTTCACCGCCGACCCCGCGGACGCGCGCGACACCGGCACCACCTACCGGCTGCCCGCCACCGCCGACGTGCCCCGGCCCGACTGCGCCAAGCTCGGCGGGACGTCGTGGACGGACATCACCGGGATCAGCAGCGTCTCGTTCGCGCAGGACGCGTACGTCAACAAGAACTCCTCCGAGGAGTTCGCCCAGGAGATCGACGTCTACCGCGACACCACCGCGACGACCGTGCTCGACGCGCTCGGCCAGATCTCCAAGGCCTGCCCGAGCTACTCCGACGAGCCGACCCACAGCACGGTGACGGTCACCGAGAAGCCCCTGACCGGCATCGGTGACGGTGCGTGGGCCATCACCGAGACCAGCCCCGCCTGGCAGGGCGGCACCACGCTCGTGGCCGCGCGCGTCGGCACCTCGGTGGTGACCGTGCTGGTCAGCAGCAGCTCCGACAAGGGCCTGGCCGGTGCGACCAAGCTGACGAACCAGCTGGTGGGAGCCCTCAAGGGCAAGGCCTGACCACGGCCTCCCCGCCCGGGGACCGTCTCCCGGATCAGGCCGGGCCCGATCCGGGGGGCAGGCCCCGGGCCCAGTCGGCGAGGGCCTCCGGAGTGGTGGGGCCCGCCGCGGCGGCCGGCAGGAGGCCGCGGGACCGGAGCAACGCCGTCACCGCCGGGGACCACGCCTGGCGCAGGCCCGCCGAGGCCAGCAGCTCCGGGTCCGACAAGAGGTCCTGCGCCGGCCCGGTGCGGATCCCCGACGGGGTCAGGACCGCCGCGTCGTCGGCCCAGCGGACCGCCAGGTCGACGTCGTGCGTCGCCATGACCACCGTCGTGCCGGCCGAGCGCAGCCCCGCCAGGACGTCCAGCAGGCGTTCCTGCCCGTCCGGGTCCAGACCCGCCGTCGGCTCGTCCAGGATCAGCACCCGCGGGGCCATCGCCACCGCGCCCGCGATCGCCGCGCGCTTGCGCTGCCCGTACGAGAGCAGGTGCGTCGGGCGGTCCCGCAGCGCCGTGATGTCCAGTGCGGCGAGCGCCGCGTCCACCCGCTCCCGCACCTCCCCGGCGGGCAGTCCGAGGTTCAGCGGCCCGAACGACACGTCCTGTTCCACCGACGCCGCGAACAGCTGGTCGTCCGGGTCCTGGACCACCAGCTGCACCGCCGTCCGCAGCCGGGTCAGTCCCGCCCGGTCGTACGACACGGCCGTGCCGTCGAGGCGCAGCGCACCCGGGCCGGGCCGCAGGCCCCCGCTCAGCAGCCGCATCAGCGTGGTCTTGCCGCTGCCGTTGCGGCCCAGCAGGACCAGCGCCCGGCCCGGTGCGATGGCGAAGTCCACGCCGGACAGGACCGCCGGGCCGTCCTCGTACGCGTAGCCCGCGCCGGCCAGTTCCACCAACGGGTTCACAGGTACAGCCCCTTCAGGGTGAGGGTCAGGGTGATCAGGGCCGTCAGCAGCGCCCCCGACGCCGCGACGAACCGCCACGACAGGGCCGCCTCGGGGACGAGCACCCGCAGCGCGCCGTCGTAGCCGCGCCCGGCCAGGCCCACCTGGAGCCGCGCCGCGCGATCGAAGGCCCGTACGAACGAGGTCGCGGCGAGCCCGGCCAGCGAACGCCACACCGCGGCCCGCCCGGCCTGGCCCAGCCGGGCCGCCTGGGCGCGCCGTACCTGCGCCATGGAATCCAGCAGCAGGAAGCCGATCCGGTACATGACCAGGGCCACGTCCACCACGGGCGCCGGGACCCCGGCCCGGACGAGCCGGGGCAGGACGTCCGAGACGGGGGTGGTGAACGCGAACAGCAGCACGCCAAGCGAGGCCGCCGAGGTCCGCAGCAGCAGCTCCGCGGCGTGCCGGGGGCCGTCGGGCGCGAGGGAGACGAACCCGCCCGGCCCGCCGACGGAGACCAGCAGGGGCAGCGCCCCGGTGAAGCAGAAGCCCAGCGGGATCCGGAACGCCCGCCACAGCTGCCGCCCGGCCACACCGGCCGGGCCGAGGAGCACGGCGAGCGTCGCCGCGGCGACCAGCGGCCCGCCGGGCCAGGGCGGCAGGCACACGGCGGTGACCGTCAGCCCGATCCCCAGCAGGGCCTTCTCCAGCGGATGCCGGCGGCGCCAGCGGCTGCCGTGCGCCGCCACGTCGATCGGGAGCACCGCCTACGACTCCGCGGCGGCGGGACCGGCGGCGGGGCCGGCTGTGGTCGCCGCGGCGGCGGCCGCGCCCTGTCGGCGGCCCTTGCGGACGCCGAAGTAGTAGGCGAGCACGCCCGCGCCGAGTGCCGCCTGGAGGGCGAACAGCGCCGACTCCACCTCCCCGGAGGGGGGTTCGTACAGCGGCGAGAACCACGGCTCGTAGTCCGGCTTCAGTTCGGTGATCGCCGCCTCCGCCTGCGCGTCGGCGCCCGTGAACGGCTCCTCCTTGCCCTCGCCCAGCCCCAGCGCGAGCGGCAGTACGGCCAGGGCCGCCACCAGGAGCAGCAGCAGTCCGTTGATCTTCGTGTTCCGGTTCATCGCCATCAGAGCGCCGCAGCCTTCCGCTCGCCGCGGGCGCCCGCCTTCGCGACGCCCAGCCGGATCAGGTCCGCCGTGCTGGACTGCATCAGCAGCCGCATCACGAGCACCGTCAGCAGGCCTTCGCTGACCGCGAGCGGGATCTGCGTGACCGCGAAGATGCCCCCGAACTTCGCGAGCGATCCGAGGAACCCGCTGCCGGGGTCCGGGAACGCCAGCGCCAGCTGCACGGAGGTCACGCAGTAGGTGACCAGGTCGGCGAAGAAGGCGCCGAAGAAGACCGTCACCATCAGCGGGACGTCGAAGCGCTTCAGCAGCAGGTAGACCCCGTACCCGGCCCAGGGCCCGGCGATCGCCATCGAGAAGACGTTCGCGCCGAGGGTGGTGAGCCCGCCGTGCGCGAGCAGCAGCGCCTGGAACAGCAGGGTGATGGTGCCGAGCACCGCCATGATCGGCGGGCGGAACAGGATCGCGCCGAGCCCGGTCCCGGTGGGGTGCGAGCAACTGCCCGTCACCGACGGGATCTTCAGGGCGGACAGGACGAAGGTGAACGCCCCGGACGCCCCGAGCAGCAGCGTGCTCTCCGGGTTGGCCTTCACCTCGCGGGTGAGGGCGCGGACACCGTGGACGACGAACGGGGCGGACGCGGCGCCCCAGGCGACCGCGTGCAAGGGGGGCAGGAACCCCTCGGCTATGTGCATGACTGGGAGACCTCTCCAGCACCTCGTGGATGGACAACGCGCCCCGGCCGGTCTCCTGGCTCACGGGTGCTGATGCCCTGGCTCCGCCTTCCCGGGCGGTGCGCAACCCTCTCGCGCCGCCCAGTGGCTTCCTGTCGGAGTGGAGCCGGACTTCCCGTTCACAGTGGCGAGGGCCGCACCGGTTCCGCACCGGTTTCCCGAACACCAAGGCCCGTTGACCCTAGTCGGACGGACGGACCGGTACCAACCCGGTCCGAACGGGTGCGGTTCGCGGCGGCCGGCCCCGAACGGGTGCGGCCCGGTGGCGGCGCCGCCCACGGGCGCCCAGGCTGGCGGCGTGGCCGCAGACTACGACTACTCCGACCTGACCGCCGTCTACCTCAACTGCACCCTCAAGCGCTCGCCCGAGACCAGCAACACCGAGGGCCTGATCGGCCGGAGCCGCGCCGTCATGGAGGCGGCCGGCGCCCGGACCTCGCTGATCCGCGCCGTCGACCACGACATCGCCACCGGTGTCTGGCCCGACATGACCGAGCACGGCTGGGAAACCGACCAGTGGCCCGTCCTGTACAGCCAGATCATGGACGCCGACATCCTCGTCCTGTGCGGCCCGATCTGGCTCGGCGACAACAGCTCCGTCATGAAGCAGGTCATCGAGCGGCTCTACGCCTGCTCCTCGATCCTGAACGAGCACGGCCAGTACGCCTATTACGGCCGCGTCGGCGGCGCGCTCGTCACCGGCAACGAGGACGGCGTCAAGCACTGCGCCATGAACGTCCTCTACAGCCTCCAGCACCTCGGCTACGCGATCCCGCCGCAGGCCGACGCGGGCTGGATCGGCGAGGCCGGGCCCGGTCCCTCGTACCTCGACCCCGGATCCGGCGGCCCCGAGAACGACTTCACCAACCGGAACACGACCTTCATGTCGTGGAACCTCATGCACCTGGCCGCCCTGCTCAAGCGGTCCGGCGGCCTGCCGGCGCACGGCAACCAGCGCTCGGAGTGGGACGCGGGCTGCCGCTTCGACTTCCCGAACCCCGAGCACCGGTAGTCCGCCCGCACCTCACCGGCACTCGTCGCGGTGCGCTACGTCCGGCACGAACCGCTCGGGCGCGTGCAGGGTGAAGGAGGCGGCGGCCGGCTCGTGCGGCGCCAGGACGGGACCTACCGGGGCAGGAGGGTGCTCAGTTCGGCGTCGAGGTCGTAGTGCCGCCGTTCCTCGCCCCGCGGCACCAGGCCGACCAGCCGCCGGCACAGCGCGCGCACGTCCCGGGCCCGGGCGGACACCACGCAGCTCTGCACGCCGTTGCTGAAGGCGAGGAAGACGCGCGGCTCGCGGCCCCGCCACCGCGGCCACACCCGGATGTCCCCCTCGCCCGTCCCGCAGGTCTCCCCGTCCAGCAGCAGGTCCCGGGAGAACACCCAGTGCGCCAGGTGGAGCCCGGCGCCCCGGAAGTCGAGCACCAGCTCGTAGGGCCGGTCGCGGCGGTACGTGAAGGCCCCGTGCACCGGTATGGACTCGGGGGAAGCCTCCAGCCGGAGCGGGAGGACGTGGTACTCGATGCCGTTGTCGTCCATGCGCTGCGCCTCTCTGTCGTGTCTCGTCCCGCTTGCCCGCGGCTCCCCCCGGGCAAGCTAGCCCACCGCCCGGCCGTCCCCGGGGGCCGAAGGTCCCGACCCCGCGGGCCGCTGGACCCCTCTTGGCACAGGAACGCGGAGCGGCCCGCCCTCCGGGGGGAGGGCGGGCCGCAGGGTCACCGGTCCGCTACGGGGCGGGGTGGAAGAGGAGCGAGCCGTTGGACTGCCCGAGGGCGGTGGAGACGGCCCCGTTGGACTGGGCGCCGTTGCTCTGGTCGGACGCCCCGGAGCCGGTGGCGACCTGCTGGGCGGTGGAGGAGGTGCCGAGGTTGCCGCCGGCCACCCCGCTGCCGAGGATCTCGGCGACGGCGGCGTCGGACGAGATGCCGGCGCCGGCGCCGTTGTCGGCCCGGGCGGTGCCCGCGAACAGCGCGACGGCGAAGGGGAGCGCTGCGACGGCCGCCAGGGCGCGGATGCTGCGGTTGCTTGCCATGATGAGGTCCTCCAGTACGCAAAAAGGCTGCGGTCCAGGGCGGTTGGCCGGCCGCCGGGGGTGTGGCCGCGACGTCACGTGATCACCATGGCGCATCTGATCATCGAGAGACCAGGGCGGGCCGGAGGGTTCGCTCGCACGCGTGATCAACTCGCCGCAAACGTCACGTGCCCGGCGCGTTCCGCTCGTTGCGCCCCCGGGCGCCGCAGCGGCCGGCGGCGGGAACGCGGAAGGGGGGGGCGCCCCGCCGGGGGGGGCCCGCCCGCCGCCGCCCCCCTTCCGGCGTCAGCCGCGCCGGGTCAGCATTCGATGACGTTGACGGCCAGGCCGCCGCGGGCGGTCTCCTTGTACTTGATCTTCATGTCGGCGCCCGTCTCCTTCATGGTCTTGATGACCTTGTCGAGGGACACCTTGTGCGTGCCGTCACCGCGCATCGCCATCTTGGCCGCCGTGACGGCCTTGACCGCCGCCATGCCGTTGCGCTCGATGCACGGGATCTGGACCAGGCCGCCGACCGGGTCGCAGGTCAGGCCCAGGTTGTGCTCCATGCCGATCTCGGCCGCGTTCTCCACCTGCTCCGGGGTGCCGCCCAGCACCTCGGCGAGGGCGCCCGCCGCCATCGAGCAGGCCGAACCGACCTCGCCCTGGCAGCCGACCTCGGCGCCGGAGATCGAGGCGTTCTCCTTGAACAGCATGCCGATCGCGCCCGCCGCGAGGAGGAAGCGGACCACGCCGTCCTCGTCCGCGCCCGGCACGAAGTTCATGTAGTAGTGCAGGACGGCCGGAAGGACGCCCGCCGCGCCGTTGGTGGGCGCGGTGACGACGCGGCCGCCCGCCGCGTTCTCCTCGTTGACCGCCATCGCGTAGATCGTCGTCCACTCGCTGCGGTGCATCATCGGGTCGCCCTCGGTGCGCAGCTGGCGCGCCGTGGACGCGGCCCGGCGCTTGACCCGCAGGCCGCCCGGGAGGATCCCCTCGCGGGACATGCCGCGCGAGACGCACGCCTGCATGACGCGCCAGATCTCCAGCAGGCCCTCGCGGATCTCCTCCTCGGTGCGCCAGGCCTTCTCGTTCTCCAGCATCAGGGAGGAGATCGACAGGCCGGTCTCCTTCGCGAGGCGCAGCATCTCGTCGCCCGAGCGGAAGGGGTACTTCAGCACGGTGTCGTCGAGCTTGATCCGGTCCTCGCCGACCGCGTCCTCGTCGACGACGAAGCCGCCGCCGACCGAGTAGTAGGTCTTCTCCAGCAGGGGCGCGCCCGCGGCGTCGTACGCGAAGAGCGTCATGCCGTTGGCGTGGTACGGCAGGGACCGGCGCCGGTGCAGGATCAGCTGGTTCGGCTCGTCGAAGGCGATCTCGTGCGCCTCGCCTATTTCGGTGCCGAGCAGGCGCAGGCGGCCCGTCTGCCGGATGCGCTCCACCTCGTCGTCGGCCGTCTCCACGTTCACCGTGCGGGGGGAGTGGCCCTCCAGGCCCAGGAGCACCGCCTTCGGCGTGCCGTGGCCGTGGCCGGTGGCGCCGAGGGAGCCGTACAGCTCGGCGCGGACCGCCGCGGTCTGGGCGAGTACGCCGTCCTTCTTCAGCCGGGTCACGAACATGCGGGCGGCCCGCATGGGGCCGACCGTGTGGGAGGAGGAGGGGCCGATGCCGATGGAGAAGAGGTCGAAGACGGAGATGGCCACGGTGGCGGACTCCCTTGTCTGCTCGTGGGGTGGGAGGGGGGCGGGCGAGGCGGGCGATGCAGGAGGGGTTATATTTCGGAATTTTACCGACAGACGAGCTTAACGCGGAGAAGTGAACGGCTCGGCTGCCGGAGCGGGTGCGCGAGGTTGCGGTTGGGCGTGCGTCAGGTCACGTTTCCCGCTCCACGGCCGGGCCGGGCGGGCCCGGAGGGGCCTCGCCTCCCCCTCGGGGCCGGTCCAGGATGCGGTCCGGCCCTGGCGGCCCGCCGGAGCGGGGCCGGACGCCCGCCGGACGCCCGTCGCGGGTCGGCCGGGCGGCCGGCCGGGGGTCATGGGAAGGGCCCGGTTCTGCGGACTGCGCAGCCGGGCCCTTCTCGTCGAATCCCCGGACGTCAGAGCGTCGGGTACAGCGGGAACTTCGCCGCCAGCGCGGACACGCGCGCCTTGAGGGACTCGCTGTCGTACGCCGGCTTCAGCGCCTGCGCGATGATCTCGGCCACCTCGGTGAAGGCCTCGGCGTCGAAACCGCGGGTCGCCAGGGCCGGCGTGCCGATCCGCAGACCCGAGGTGACCATCGGCGGCCGCGGGTCGTTCGGGATGGCGTTGCGGTTGACCGTGATGCCGACCTCGTGGAGGCGGTCCTCGGCCTGCTGCCCGTCCAGCTCGGAGTTGCGCAGGTCCACCAGGACCAGGTGCACGTCGGTGCCGCCGGTGAGGACGTCCACGCCCACGGCCTTCACGTCGTCCTGGACCAGGCGCGCGGCGAGGATCTTCGCGCCTTCCAGGGTGCGCTCCTGGCGCTCCTTGAACTCGGGCGAGGCCGCGACCTTGAAGGAGACCGCCTTGGCCGCGATCACGTGCTCCAGCGGGCCGCCCTGCTGGCCCGGGAAGACCGCGGAGTTGATCTTCTTGGCCAGCTCCTGCGTCGACAGGATCACACCGCCGCGCGGACCGCCGAGGGTCTTGTGCGTGGTGGTGGTGACGACGTGGGCGTGCGGCACCGGGTTCGGGTGCAGGCCCGCGGCCACCAGGCCGGCGAAGTGCGCCATGTCGACCATCAGGTACGCGCCGACCTCGTCCGCGATGCGGCGGAAGGCGGCGAAGTCCAGCTGGCGCGGGTAGGCGGACCAGCCGGCGACGATCAGCTGCGGCTTGGACTCCTTGGCGAGGCGCTCGACCTCGGCCATGTCGACCTGGCCGTCCTCACCGACGTGGTACGGGACCACGTTGTAGAGCTTGCCGGAGAAGTTGATCTTCATGCCGTGGGTCAGGTGACCACCGTGGGCCAGGTTCAGGCCCATGATCGTGTCGCCCGGCTTCAGCAGCGCGAACATCGCGGCGGCGTTCGCCTGCGCACCCGAGTGCGGCTGGACGTTCGCGGCCTCGGCGCCGAAGAGCGCCTTGATGCGGTCGATCGCGATCTGCTCGACGACGTCGACGTGCTCGCAGCCGCCGTAGTAGCGGCGGCCGGGGTAGCCCTCGGCGTACTTGTTGGTCAGGACCGAGCCCTGGGCCTCCATGACGGCGACCGGAGCGAAGTTCTCCGACGCGATCATTTCCAGGGTGGACTGCTGGCGTACGAGCTCGGCGTCGACGGCGGCGGCGACGTCGGGGTCGAGCTCGTGCAGGGGGGTGTTGAGAACAGACATCAGGAACCCCTGGGGTGTCAGTTGTCGGAGTGGGTGAGCGCGGCGTACTCCTCGGCGGAGAGCAGGTCGGCCGGCTCCTCCGCGATGCGCACCTTGAACAGCCAGCCACCCTCGAACGGGGCGGTGTTCACGAGCGCCGGGTCGTCCACGACGTCCTGGTTGGCCTCGACGACCTCACCGGTGACGGGGGAGTACAGGTCGCTGACGGACTTGGTCGACTCCAGCTCACCGCAGGTCTCGCCCGCGGTCACCGTGTCGCCGACGGCGGGGAGCTGGGCGTAGACGACGTCACCGAGCGCGTTGGCCGCGAACTCCGTGATGCCGACCGTCGCGACGCCGTCCTCGGCGTCCGACAGCCACTCGTGCTCCTTGCTGTAACGCAGCTGCTGGGGGTTGCTCATGACCTGATTCTCCTGGATGCGGGGGAGTGCGAACGAACGGTGGTCTTGCGTACTGAGACGGCCGGTACGGCGTACGGGCGCTACTTCTGCCGCTTGTAGAACGGCAGGGCGACGACCTCGTACGGCTCATGCGTACCGCGAATGTCCACGCCGACGCCGGAGGTGCCGGGCGCGGCGTGCGCCGCGTCCACGTACGCCATCGCGATCGGCTTGCCCAGCGTCGGGGACGGGGCGCCCGAGGTGACCTCGCCGATCACCTCGCCGCCGGCGACGACCGGGAACCCGGCGCGCGGGACGCGGCGGCCCTCGGCGATCAGGCCGACCAGCTTGCGCGGCGCCTTCGTGGCGGCCTGCTCGGCGGCGGCCTCCAGGGCGGCGCGCCCGACGAAGTCGCCTTCCTTCTCGAACTTCACGACCCGGCCCAGGCCCGCGTCGAACGGGGTGAGGCCGGTGGTCAGCTCGTGCCCGTACAGCGGCATGCCCGCCTCCAGGCGCAGCGTGTCGCGGCAGGACAGGCCGGCCGGGACCAGGCCGACGCCCGCGCCGGCCTCGGACAGCGCCTGCCACAGCTGCACGGCGTGCTCGGGGGAGACGAACAGCTCGAAGCCGTCCTCGCCCGTGTAGCCCGTGCGCGCGATCAGCGCGGGCACGCCCGCGACGGTGCCCGGCAGGCCGGCGTAGTACTTCAGCCCGTCCAGGTCGGCGTCGGTGAGGGAGGCGAGGATGCCGGGGGACTCGGGGCCCTGCACGGCGATCAGCGCGTACGCGTCGCGGTCGTCGCGGACCTCGGTGTCGAAGCCCGCGGCGCGCTCGGTCAGGGCGTCCAGGACGACCTGGGCGTTGGAGGCGTTCGCGACGACCATGTACTCGGTCTCGCCCAGGCGGTAGACGATCAGGTCGTCGAGGATCCCGCCGTCCTCCTGGCAGATGTGCGTGTACCGGGCGCGGCCGACGCCGACGGTCGAGATGTTGCCGACGAGCGCGTAGTCCAGGGCCTTGACGGCCTCCGGGCCGGTCAGCGTGATCTCGCCCATGTGGGACAGGTCGAAGAGACCGGCCCTGGTCCGTACGGCGTTGTGCTCGTCGCGCTCACTGGCGTACCGCAGGGGCATGTCCCAGCCCGCGAAATCGGTCATGGTCGCACCGAGCGACCGGTGCAGCGCATCGAGGGCGGTCAGGCGGGGGGCAGTGCTCATGGGTGTGGCTCCCGGGTCCCAGGGCATGACATGACGAGGACGATCCTCCCCATCTGTCATCGGAACCTGAGAGGTTCGCCGAGAGTTCCCGGTCGGACCCGGGGAACCTCGACTTGCACCTTGGGTGGAGCGCACGCGGGTGCCGTCGTGAGGGACGGCGGCGCGGCTCGCTTTTCAGATCTGCCTCATCCACGCGGTACGGGGCCTGAGAGATTCAAGGGAGGAACTTGCTCCTTCGGCGCCCGGGCACCGCCTCACGGCGTGCCGGGACTCTCCCGCGCGGATTCAAGCGGCCGGTATGCAGTTGGTCCAGATGGCGCACATCATTGCACGCCGTCCGGGCGATCGGGCGTGCGGGCCCGGAAGAACGTACGGAGCGGCCGTCCCGGAGCGGTGGGCGGGCCGCGGGCCCCGACCGGAACCGGGGCCACCGGATTACCGTCTCTTTACACTCAGTGGGCATGGGGCCCGCGCGGCCCCGATTGGGGGAGGCGATCACAGTGCGGAGATTCGGAGTGCTGGCGTTGACCGGGACCGGGGCCGTGGACGGGGTGCCGGCGGCGCGGCGGGCCTGCGCCGACGGCCCCCTCGTACGCGACCTGCGCGGCCGGGGCCCGCACGGACCCCAGTGGCTCGGCTTCGCCGAAGGCGACATCGTCGTGGTGTCCGGCCTGCCCGGCGGCGGCAAGAGCACGCTGATCAAGCGCGCCGCGGACGGCGGCGGCATCGACTCGCAGGACGTGCGCGAGCGCTGGGAGCGGCGGATGCCGAGCCGGCTGCCGTACGCCGTCTACCGGCCGCTGGTCCGCTGCGCCCACTACTGGGGGCTGTGGCGGACACTGCGCTCCGGGGCCTCGGCGGTGGTCCACGACTGCGGAACCCAGACCTGGGTGCGCGGCCTGCTGGCCGCGGCCGCGCGGCGGCCGGGCCTGCGCCGCCGGGGGCCGGTGGCTTATAAACATCAGTCGCTGGCGTCGAATATTT
>NZ_JBHYVA010000205.1:0-12371 GCF_042750055.1 Streptomyces sp. NPDC059456 | reverse complement strand
TGTTGTTTTAGTGACCCCTCGCGCGGCGCGGCGGCGCCGCCCCCCCCGCGGCCCGCCCCCACGGGCTGCGGGCCGACCCGGAGGACAGATCACCGGCCCACACCGCACCACGGGAGCCCGTCATGCCGTATCCCACCCAGCCGGCCGCACCGCCCCGTGCCGTGCCCGCGGCGAGGACCGCCCGCCCCGCGGCGGGGCCGACCGCCCGGACCGCCCCGTACGCGCTGGTCCGCACCACGGTGACGGCGCACCCCGCTCAACCGGACGAGGCCGCACGGGTACGCAGACTGCTCGGCCGGCTCACCGCCGTCACGGCGCAGGAGGACGCACTGCGCCCGGCCCTGTGCGACGACCTCTTCGCCTCCCGGTCCGGGCACGACGAGGAGTTCCACCGCCAGGTGGTGCTCCCCCTGCGCCGTGCGCTGCACAACGGCCGCAGCCCCCGCCCCGCCCTGCTCGCCCGGCTCGGCGACCTGCCCGTACGGGTCCCCCGGCTCGGCGGCTGGCTCGCCCTGCGCGAGCGGCGCGGAGCGCTCCTCACCGAGCTGGCCGAGGCCGTCCCGGACGCCCTCGGCGCCGAACGCTCCGGGCTCGCAGACCTGTGCCGCTCCCCCGGCTTCACCCGGGCCGTGGCGCTGACCAGCGCCGACCTGCTGCGCGCCGTGGCGCGGGCCGCCCGGGACGAGGGCGGGCGCAGGGCCCGCAAGGAGGAGCCCTCGGTGCTGCGGCACGCTCTGCGGGCCGGCACGAAGACCAGCCCGCTGTCGTGGTTCACCGCCGTGGGGTGGTCCTGCGCCCCGGCGGAGGGTGCGGCCCGGCCGCCGTTGCGGTCCACCGTGCGGGAGAACCGGGCCCTCGTCGCGGCACTGGTCGCCGCACTGTCGGACGCACCGCGCCGCCGGCGCGCACTGGCGCACCGCATGACCAGCGGCGCGCGGCCCGGCGGCGGGGGCCGGGTCCGCTACACCAAGGACCGCACGGCCTTCGCGGGCGGCCGCTATCTCGTCAGCCACGAGGAGACGATCGAGCTCGCCGCCCGCCCCGCCCTGGCGGCGATGGAAGAGGTCGCGGCCGAGCCCGCGCCCCTCGACGCGCTGGCGGCCCGGCTCGCCCCGGTGCTCGGGCGGGTCAGCGGGGATCCCGCCGTCGGCCGGTTCCTCGCCCGACTCGCCGACAGCGGACTGCTGGTGCCGGTGGAACCCGTCGACCCGCAGCACCCGGACCCCTTGCCGGCGCTGGCCGACTGGCTGCGCCAGTGGCCCGAGGACACCCCCCTGGCCGACCGCATCGAACAACTCGCCGCCGATACCGCCCGGTTCGCACCCGCCCCGGCCGAGGAGCGGCCCGCTCTGCTCGCCGGCCTCGCGGACCGCTGGCGGGACCTGCTGGCCGACGCCGGCCGGCCCGTCCCGGCCGGTGCGGCACCGCTGAACGTGCTCACCGAGGACGTGCTCGCCGGCGGGACACCCGACCGGCTGACCGGCGAGGACCGCACGGTACTCGCCGAACTGAACGCGCTGGCCGAGCTGTTCGACCTCGGACACGTGATGCGCCGGGTCGCGCTGGAGCGCTTCGTCTCCCGCTACGGGCGCGGCGGGACCTGCCCCGCCCCGTGGGAGTTCGGCCCCGACACCGCCGCCGCGTGGGAGGAGGCCGCACGCCTCGCCGGACGGCCGGCCGATGACCCCGCGCTCAGCGAAGAGCTGTCCGAACTCGCGCGGCTGCGCGCGGAGTTCGCCCTCGCGGTGCGGACCGCCTCGCTGGCCGCGCCGGGCGGCTGGGCGGACGAGATGGTCCTGCCCGCCGACGAGGTGCGCGGGCTCGCCGCCCGGATGCCCGGCTGGAGCGCCGCCCGCCCGCTCAGCTACGCGTGGTTCGTCCAGGGCGCGGCGCCGGCCGGCCCCGCGACGGGGCCCGGCTCCGGCGGCCTGCTCTGCGTCAACCACGTCTACGGCGGCTGGGGCCGCTTCACCAGCCGGTTCCTGGACGGCCTGCCCCCCGGCGCCGCCGCGGAGGTGACCCGGGAGATCCGCCGGGGCCTCGGCGCCGGCGCCCGCGCCGTCCAGATCCGGCCGGTGGGCGGCTTCAACGCCAACCTCCACCCGCTGCTCGTCGGTGAGGAGATCGGCCCCGACCGGCACCGGACCCGGCTCGCCGAGTCCGACGTGGAGCTGGTCCACGACCCGGTCGCCGACCAGCTCCGCCTCCAGGCCGGCGGCGAGCCCCTCGACGTGCTGTACCTCGGCTTCCTCGCCCCGGTCATGCTGCCGCAGCGCCTCGCGCCGTACCTGTGCGACCACCCGGGCGGTGTCGTGGACTTCCGCCCGCTGCTGCCCCGCCGCACCCTGGCCGCGCCCGGCGGCGAGGTGGTGCGCACGCCCCGGCTGCGCCACGGCCACGTCGTGCTCGCCCGGCGGCGCTGGCACCTGCCCGAGGGGGTACTGGCCGTGCTCCGCGGCGACCTCGCGGCCGACGCCGGCGAGGTCCCGGCGGCCGCGGTGGCGCGCTGGCGGGCCCTTCTGGAGCTGCCCGAGCAGCTGTTCCTGCACGCCGTGCCGGAGCCGCCCGCCGGCCGGGCCGCCGAGGACTTCGTACGGACCCTGCGCGCGCCGAAGCCCCAGGCCCTCGACCTGGGCAGCGCCCTGCACCTGAGGTGCCTGGCCGGATGGCTGGCCCGTCACCCGCGCGGGGTGGTGCTGGAGGAGGCGCTGCCCGTCTTCGGGGGCCACGACCGTCCCACCCGTGCCGTGGAGCTGATCGCCGAAACCTACCGGCCGGCGCGCCCCGCTCCGCCCGCCGTCCGCCGAGGAGACACCCGATGAACGCCCCGCCCAAGGGCCAGGACACCGCACGGCCCACCGCCCTCTCGACTGCCACTGCCACTGCCACTGCGACTGCGACTGCCGACGCCACCGCCGTTGACGTGGTCGTCTACCACTACGAGCCGGTCAAGGCTCTCCTGCTGCGCGAGGCCGTGCTGCCCCTCGCCCGACGGGCCGCCGCGGACGGGCTGACGGCTCACGTCGAACGCCACTGGCTGCACGGCCCGCACCTGCGGCTGCGGCTGCGCGGCCCCGCCGGTGCGGTGGCCGCCACGGCCGGGCGCGCGACGGCCGAACTGCGCGCCCGTGTCGCCTCGCACCCCTCGCGGGCCGCCGTCGACGAGCAGGAGCTGCTCGCGCAGGCCGCGGCGGCGGGCCGGGCTGAGCTGGTCCCGCCCCCGTACGGTCCGCTCGTACCGGACAACACCGTGCGGGTGGAGCCGGTGGACCTGTCGGCCCTGGAAGCGCTGATCGGCCCGGACGGGCTGCGGCTGCGCGAGGATCTGCTGGCCCTGGGCCTGCCCGCCCTGGAGGCGGGTTCCGCTTTCCTCGGCGAGCGGGCGGAAACGTCCGCCGCGCGGGTCGAGCTGGTGGTGGCGGCGCTCTCGGCCCACGCGGCCGCACATCCCGAAGGCCTGGTCGGCGGCCACTACTCGTACGTCTCCCACTTGGAGGAGTTCCTCGTCCACGAAGACCCCGACGGGCGGCTGCGCGCGGCGTTCGACCGCCGCTGGGAGGCCGCGGGCGGCCGCATCACCTCACTGGTGGGACGGATCGCGGGTGGCGGTGCGGCCGGCCCGGAACGGGCCTGGGCCGACTGGTCCGCCCGGGCCTGGCGGATCGCGGAGGAACGGCTGCGGGCGGGCGCGGACTTCGGCGGGGCTCCCGCCGAGTACCGGGACCGGGCGGCGGCGCTCGGCGACCGGGCCACCGCGGAGCGCTGGGACCGGGCGGTGCGCACCCGGTACAGCGACTTCCACCGGCTGCTGCACCGCTCGGACCCGCAGGGTGCGATGTGGGCCCGCCCCGACTACCTGGTGTTCCGGGCCTGTACGAACGGGCTGTACCGGCTCCTCACGGTCTGCGACGTCCGGCCCGTGGAGCGCTACCTCGCCGCCCATCTCGTGGTGCGCAGCGTGCCGGCGCTGACCGGCCACCGCTGGCAGGAACGCGTCGACCAGGTCATCGCCGACGTGGAGGGCGCGCGGTGAGCGGCGGCGAACCGCTGCGGATACGACTGCGGCCCGGGGTGGCGGTCACGCCGCTGCGCGCGGGCCTGCACCTGCGCGGCCGCGACGGGAGCGTCACGCTCGAAGGGAGCGCGGGCCTGCCCGTCCTGTGGGAGCTGCTGGCCGAGCGGCTCGGCGGGACGGGCGGCGGCGACGGGCAGGCGCAGCGTGCGGACCGGCCGCGGCCGCGCCTCGATCCGGCCGATCCCCGGGTCGAGTCCGCGCTGACCGCGCTGACCGCGCAGTTGCACGCGCACGGCCTGCTCGCCGAGTACCCCGCGCCCTCCGCGGGTGCGGAGCACGGGCCGGGAGCCGCCGGGCCGGGAGCCACCGGGCCGGCCGACTGGCTGGGAGCGTCCACGTACCGGCCCGGACCCGCGGCCGAGGCGCTCGCCTCCGCGCGGCCCGCGGTCGCCGCCGCCGATCCCGCCGAGCCGCTCGCCCTCGCACTGGTCAGCGCCCTGGAGCAGGCGGGAACCCGCCCGCAGGTGCACCGCGACGCCGGCCTGCCGGCCGGCCGCGTGGTGGTGGCGGCGGGGGCTCCGGAGGCATCCGTGACCGTGGCCGTCGCCGTGGGCCGTACCGCTGCCGGAGGCTTCGTCACGGACCCCGCCGGGCCCGGTCGGGCCCGCGCCGACGCCGAGTCGATCGCCGCCCGCCTGTCCCGCGCCGCGGACTCCGGCCCGGCCCCGACCGGGACGGGCGGGGCGGGCGGGCCGGGCGGGGAGGGCGGGACCGCTGCGGCGGCCGCGGCGCTGACGGCCCTGCTGGCCGGTGCCGCGGCGCAGCGGCTGCTGTGCGCCGTGGCCGGTCTGCCGGATCCCGCCGTCCGGGAGGAGGACCCGCTGCTCCTCCCGGACCGTCCCGCCGTACTGGTCGCCGAGGCCGGGCCGCCGCGTGCGTCCTACCGTCCGTGGCTCACCGGACGGGTCGATCCGGCGGCCCCGCCCCCCACCCCTGCGGGCAGCCTGGCCGGGGCACTGCGGAGCATCGCAGCACTGGGCGATCCGTACCTGGGCGTGCTCGACGCGCCGCGGCCCGGCCGGCTGCCCCAGTTGCCCGCCGCGCTGGCGGCCTGTCGTACACCGGCCGGGCCCCTGGTGGCCGGGGCTCCGCGGGCGGACCTCGCCCGGCTGACCGCGGCGTGCCGTGCGGCCGAACTGCACCTGGGCGAGGGGCCGTCGGGCCCGGTGGCGGTCGGCGCCGGACCGCAGCACGCCCTGGGGCGGGTGCTGCGCCGGGCAGCCCTCACCGCGGCGGGCCGGTCCCGTCCCGGTCCTGCCCTGGGCCGCGCCCTGAGCGAGGAGGAATGGCGTGAGCATCCGCAGGCCCGCCACTGGTGGACGGTGCTGACCCGGCACCTCGGACTGCCCCTGCACATGACGGTCCGTCAATGGGGCCCGGAACAGGCCTGTCTGGCGGTCGTACGGGACGCCGCCGCGCGGCCCGGAGCCGCAGGAGTGGCCGCCCGTGCGGTGGAGGCGACGGCCGCCGACGCCGCGGCCATGGCCGCGCTCGGCGCGGTGACCCGGGCCATGGCCGCCGGGCACGGTCCGGCCGGGGCCCTGCACACCGCGTTCAGCGGCGCCGAAGCCGCCCTCGCCGCCGCGGGGGTCGAGCCCGCCGCATGGACGGACGAGGGGTGGACCGACCGCTGGCTGGCCGGGGTGGCAGGGCGGGAGCCGGAGCTGTGCGCGGCGCTGGCCCGGCTGACCGGCCTGCACCCCGAGCCGTGGCTGCCGGGTGCGACGGAGACGGGGACGGCCCGCGCGGCACTGCACGCCTGCGGGTTCACCGTGCTGAACGCAACGGCCGGGGCGGCCGGACCGGCTGGAGGAGAGAGATGAGCAGGACGTTTGCATCCGCTGTCGCCGGGCCCGGGGCGGGGGCGGCCGGCTTCGCCGACGGTGTTCCCGTGCTCGATCCGGCTGCCGCGCTGGACACCGCCGAGGGCGCGGCCGTCGTCCACTTCACCTCCTGGACCCTGGAGTTGGCGGAGCGGGTCAGCCGCCACGCGCTGACCCGTCCCGTACGCCTGGTGCCGGTGCGCGAGGACGGTGCGCTGACCGTCGTCGGCCCCGTACTGGAGCCGGGTGCGCGGGCGTGCCTGGTGTGCACGGAGTACCAGCGGCTGGCCACCGCGGGCGGCAGGGTGCCCTGGCAGAGTCCCCGGCTGGCGCTCGGCGGGACGGGCACCCCGGCCCTGGCCGGGGCGGCCCTGCTGCTCGCGGCCGCCCTGCTGGAGACCGAACCACCGGACACGGACACGCCGGGGGCACACCTGACGGGGGCACGTCCGCCGGACTCCGGCCGCCCGGAGGCCGGGCCCGGCGCGGGGGCGTGGACGCCGCCGCCCGCGACCGTCCACGTCATCCAGGGAAACCGGGCCACCTGGTCCACCCATGCCGTCCGCCCCGTCGGCGGCTGTCCGGTGTGCCGCCCCCTGCCGGCCGACTCCCCCGCCGCGGCCGGGCTGCCCGCCACGCCGCGGCCGCTGCCCGACCCCGCCGTGCTGCGCGGCCCCAACGACCGTACGGACGCGGAAGGGCTGCGGGCCGAGCTGCACGACGAGCGGTTCGGCCCGGTGCGCCGCCTGTTCCGCACCGAGGACTCCGCGTTCGCCCTCACCACCGCCTGGGTGACGGACGGCCGGCTGCTCGACGACGGCGGTTACGGCCGCTCCGCCGACTTCCGCTCCAGCGAGCGCGTGGCCCTGTTCGAGAGCGTGGAGCGGCTGGCCGGCATGCGCCCGCTGGGCCGCCGTACCGTCCTGCGCGCGTCCTTCGCCGAACTGGGCCCCGGGGCGGCCGTGGACCCCGGCCGGCTCGGTCTGCCCGACCCGGCCCACGCGGGCCATCCCGCCACCCGGACCGTTCCGTACCACGAGGGCCTGGAGATGGACTGGGTGTACGGCTGGTCCCTCACCGAGGGCCGTGCCCGGGCGGTGCCCGAGCACGTGGCGTACTGGGACCTGCCGCAGGGCCCGGGCCGGTCCCGGGTGGTCTACGAGTCCTCGAACGGCTGCGGACTGGGCAACAGCCCCCAGGAGGCCGCTCTCTACGGGCTGTTCGAGGTGGCGGAACGGGACGCGTTCCTGATGGCGTGGTACGCGCGCACGCCGCTGCCCGGCGTCGCGCTGCCCGCCGACGACCCGCTGGTGACCTCCCTGGCCGCACGCGCCGCCCTCATGGGCTACCGGCTGGGGCTGCTGGACGCCACCAACGACCTCGGCATCCCGGCGGTCGTCGCACTGTGCCGCTACGAGGGGAGCCATCCCGGTGCGCCCCGCACCTTCCTCGCCGCCGGGGCCCACCACGATCCGCGGGCCGCGATCCGCTCGGCGGTGGCGGAGGTCGTCACCAACGTCCAGGACGCCGTGCACCGGCCGGCCGGCCCGGGCGGCCCGCGCGACCCGGCGCGGCTGCGTCCCATGCTCGACCGGCCCGAGCTGGTGGTCGACCTCGACGACCACGTCGGGCTCAACACCCTGCCGGAGGCCCGGCCCAGGCTCGACTTCCTGTTCGACGGCGTCCGGGAGGTTCCGTGGCAGCAGCGGTGGCCGGGCGCGCCCACGCCGGTGACCGACCTCACCCGGCTGCTGACGGACACGGTGGCACGACTGGCCGCCGAGGGGCTGGAAGTGGTCGTCGTGACGCAGGACGAGCCCGGGATCCGGGAACGGCTGGGGCTGCACTGCGCCAAGGTGATCGTGCCCGGCACCCTCCCGATGACCTTCGGTCACGTCAACCGCCGCACGCTCGGGCTGCCCCGGCTGCTGGAGGTGCCGCACCGGCTGGGGCGCACGGCGCGGCCGCTGCGCCATGACGAACTCCCCCTGCACCCGCACCCGTTCCCGTGAGGACGCTCCGATGACCGAACACCCGAACGCCGCCCCGTCCCGCAGCGCGAGCACCGTCCTCGCAGCGTCGCCGTCGCCGTCGCCGTCGCCGGCTCCGGCCGGGAGCTGGCAGAGCCTGCACCTGACCCTGCACACCGACGGCGCGGACACCGACGCCTTCGTCACCGGTGCGCTCGCCCCGCTGATGGACTCCCGGTGCGGACCGGACGGCGCCTGGTTCTTCATCCGCTACCACGAGGGCGGCCCCCACCTGCGGATCAGGTTCCGCCGCGACCCCGATGACGGCCCGGGCCAACTCGACGCAGAACTTGCCGAGTTGGCCGCGGCCACCCGCCCCGTCACCGACGCCTGGCCCGGCCGGCACGGCGAGGTGCGCGTGGTGCCGTACGAGCCGGAGACCGAGCGCTACGGCGGGCCCGCCGCCCTCCCGGTGGCCGAGGAGGTCTTCGTGCACGCGACGCGGGCCGCCGTCGCCGCCCTGCGCGCCGTACCCGGCCGCACCGACCGGCTGCGGCTCGCCATGGACCTCGCCCACGCGACGGCCCACGCCCTGGGCCTGGACGAACTGGACTCCGCCGGCTGGCTGCGCCGGCACGCCGCTTCCTGGCGCTGGGCGGCCGAAGTGCGGCCGCTGCCCGGAGCCGCCGTGCACACCCGCGTCAACACGGTCTTCGCGGCCCAGCGGACGACCCTGGGCCGGCGCGCGCGGGCGGTCCGCGCCGCCGTCGACGACCGGTCGGCCGCGCCCTGGCTGCTGGAGTGGACCCGACGGGTGCGGGCGGCCGACGCCCTGCTGCGTACGGCCGTGCCGGCATCGGAGCGGCCGGACGCGCCGGCGCGGACGGACCGCCGGATGTGGGTGTGGGCCTCACAACTCCACATGCTGTTCAACCGGTTGGGGGTCACCCCCGACGAGGAGCGGGCGGTGTGCCGGCTCGCGGGCCGCGCCCTGCTGGAGACAGGGGACGAGAGCGGCTTCTTCGACGCCGGGCCGCTCGCCGCCGACTACCAGTACCTGGAGCGGAGCAAGTTCCAGATCGGCCGCCCGCAGGACACCGCCGTGCGGAGCGTCGCACTCCCCCGGCTGCCGTCCGGGTACCGCCCCGAGGCCGAACGACCGCTTCCGGCGGCGGAGTTGCCACCGCTGTCGCTCGCCGAGGCGCTGCACCGCCGCAGCTCGGCACGCGGAGAGCTGCGGGGTCCGCTCACCGCGGAGGAGCTGGGCGGGGTGCTGTGGCACGCCCACGCCCCCAGCCATGCGTCCCGGCAGCTGCTGCCCGACGGAACGGAACGCACCCGGCACCACCGGCCTTACCCGAGTGCGGGGGCCCTGTACAGCGTACGGGTGCGGCTGCTGGCGCTCTCCGTGACCGGGCTGCCCCCGGGCACCTACCACTGCCTGCCGGAGCGGCGGTCGCTGGTCGCCCTCGGACCCGCTCCGGAGCTCGGCGGGCTCAAGGCGCTGTCCTCGTACCTCTCGCGCCCGGCCAGGGATCCGGACGCCGTCGGGATCGACGGGGCGCCGGCCGTCCTGGCCGTCCACCTGGACCTCGGGCTGCTCCGCCGCCGGTACGGGCTGCGCGCGCTGCGGCTGGGCCTGCTGGAGGCGGGGCACCTGGCCCAGGCGCTGCAGCTCACGGCCGGGGCGTTCGGGCTGGCCACGATCCCGCTCGGCGGTCTGCAGGACGACTTGGCGCACGAACTGCTCGGCCTGGACGACCTCGACGAGCCGGTCCAGTACCTGCTCCCGCTGGGCCGGGCCCGTCAGATGGTGGCGACGTCGATGACGAAGCGGTAGCGGACGTCGCTGGCCAGGACCCGCTCATAGGCGTCGTTGATCCCGTCAGCGCCGATCAGCTCGATCTCGGCCGCCACCCCGTGCTCGGCGCAGAAGTCCAGCATCTCCTGGGTTTCGGCGATGCCGCCGATGCCCGAACTGCTCATGCTGCGGCGGTTGCCGAACAGCGACTGCAGTTCCAACTGCGCCGCTTCCTCCGGGAGGCCGAGGTTGACCATGACCCCGTCCGTGCGCAGCAGGGAGAAGTAGGCGCCGAAGTCGAGCGGGGCCGAGACGGTGTTGAGGATGAGGTCGAAGCGGCCCGCCAGGTCCTCGAAGGTCGCCGGGTCGGCGGTGGCGCGGTAGTCGCCGGCGCCCATCCGGATGCCGTCGTCCTTCTTGCGCAGGGACTGCGAGAGCACGGTGACGTCGGCGCCGAGCGCGTGCGCGAGCTTGACGGCCACGTGCCCGAGCCCGCCGAGGCCGACGACGGCGACCTTCCTGCCGGGTCCGGTGTTCCAGTGCCGCAGCGGTGAGTAGGTGGTGATGCCCGCGCACAGCAGGGGCGCGGCGACGTCGAGCGACAGCGCCTGCGGGATGCGCACGACGTAGTTCTCGTCGACGACGACCTTCTGCGCATATCCGCCGTACGTGGGCTGCCCGTCCTTGCCGACGGCGTTGTACGTCCAGACCGGGCCCTCGGTGCAGTACTGCTCCAGGCCGGCCTTGCAGTTGGCGCACGCGCGGCAGGAGTCGACCATGCAGCCCACGCCGACCCGGTCGCCGGCCCGGAACCTCGTCACGCCCGGGCCGGTCTCGGCGACGACGCCCGCGATCTCGTGCCCGGGCACCATCGGGAAGATCGCCTTGCCCCAGCCCTCGCAGACCTGGTGGATGTCGGAGTGGCAGATGCCCACGAACGCGATGTCGATCAGTACGTCGTTCTCGCCGACCGCGCGGCGGTCGACGGTGGTGCGTTCCAGGGGTGCCTTGGCGGCGGGTGCGGCGTAGGCGGCAACGGTGGTCATGGGGATGCAGGCCTTTCTCCGGGGGATCCGGGGGCATGCCGGAGGATCCGCAGATGTCGGATTGCCCTTCGATTATCGGTGTTCGCGGTGTCCTCGTCTCCTTCGGCGCCCGGCCGCGGAGGTCACGCCGTCGGGCTCGCGCCGAGATGGCGTTCCAGCCAGCGGGCGGCGGCGCGGCGGTAGGTGCGGCGGTTGTCCGCCCGGAGGAACTCGTGGCCCTCGTTGCGGAGCACCAGCATTTCCGCGGGCAGCCCGCGGTCCCGGGCGGCGCGGACGAACTGCTCCGATTCGGTCGGCGGGACGTTGGTGTCGTGCTCGCCGTGGACCGTGAGCACGGGGACGCGCAGCTCGTGGACGCGGCTCATCGGGGACAGCGCGCGCAGCAGCTCCCGGTCGTGTTCGGGGTGCCCGTACTTGGCGGCGGCGGACTGGGCGATCCAGGGTTCCGTGCCGGCGAAGAACGTGTCGAAGTCCGACATCCCGCACACCGCCACTCCGGTGCGGAACAGCTGCGGGTGCCAGACCAGCGAGGCCATGGTCAGGTACCCGCCGTACGAGCGCCCCATCACCCCCAGCCGCAGCGGATCGGCGTACCCGAGGGACACCACGTGGGCGGCGCAGTCGGCGACGTCGTCGATGGCCGCGAAGCGTCCGGCGCCGAGGTCGGCGTCGACGAAGGACCGCCCCCAGCCGGACGAGCCGCGCACGTCGGGGGCGAAGACGTCCAAGCCCCGGCCGAGGAGTTCGTGGTAGAGCGGGTTGAACACCGGCCGTTCCTGTTCCTCCGGACCCCCGTGGAGGTGGATCACGCACGGGGCCGGCCGGCCCGGCTCCCGGTCCGGCGTGCGGTAGTACCAGCCGCCCAGCATCAGCCCGTCCCGGGCGCGGCAGCGCACGGGGGCCGGGCGCACGGGGGGCCGGCCGGGCGGGGCCGCCTCCTCGTCGCGCGCCGACCAGGGGGTGCGCAGGGGCGTTCCGCCGCCGTCCAGTTCCCAGATGCCGGGCCGGCGGCGCGAGCCCGACAGGGCCGCGAACACGGCTCCGCGGCCCGCGGCCATGCGGGTCACCACCTCGTGGGGCAGTTCCGGGTGGTGGTGCGGCCCGGAGTCGCCCTCGCCGTCCGCGTCCGCGGCGGGCAGGGCGATGCTCTGCAGTTCGCTGGCGCCGTGGACGTTCCAGGCGAGCAGGCCCCACCGTCCGTGGTCGGGGACGGTGAGCAGGTCGAGGGCGGACCCCTCGCGCTCGGCCGCGACGAAGGTGCCCCCGCAGGCGCCGTCCTCGTCCAGCCGGACGCGCAGGAGGGCCGCGTACTCCCGTTCCCGGTCGCTGCGCAGCCACAGGGTGCGTGCGTCGGGAGCGAAGCGGCCGATCCACGGGTCGCCGTCGGCGACGCGCAGCGCGCAGGTGGTGCGGCCGGACGCGGTGTCCAGGACGAGGGCCTCGCGGTGGCCGCGCGGGCCCCGGCGCAGCAGCGCGAACCGGCCGTCCGCGCTGATGTCGCAGACGCGCAGGGAGGCGGCCCCCGGCTCGCTGAAGAGCAGGACCGGGGCGACGGCTGCGTCCGGGTCGACGAGGTAGGCGGCCAGCCCGCCACCCGGGGCCGGTCCGCCGCCCCCGGCCGGTCCGCCGCCCGGGGCCGGTCCGGCGCCCGGGGCC
>NZ_JBHYVA010000204.1:0-12374 GCF_042750055.1 Streptomyces sp. NPDC059456 | reverse complement strand
GGGCGTTCCGGGGCGGGGGCCCGCGCGGTCCTCGGCCCCCCACCCACGTCCACGTTCCGCTTCCGCACCGCACCGCACACCGTCCTCCGGCACGTCGTCGGCGTACGCGTCCTCGCGCGACGTCGACGTCCCGCACGGCCCCTCGTACGCCCCGACCACCGACGTACGTCCCGTCGAAGGAAAGGCCGAGATGTCACTGAAGGACTCGCAGGAAGCCGTCTCCGACCACCTGGACCGCAACAGCCACCTGGCGACGGTGGCGGCGTTCGGTCAGCAGCACACCTCCGTGTCGATGTACAGCGCGACCACGGTGGTACGGGCGCCGGAGTCGGTGGTACGCGGCCGCTGGAGTCCGGCCGTGCACGGCTTCCTGGGTGAGGAGTTGCTGCTCAACCACCGTCGCAGCGGGCGCGATCTCGGGATGCAGATGGGGGTGTCGAGGTTCTACGGCCACGACGCCGTCCTCTCCAGCGCGCACGGCGACCTGCAAGAACGAGTGGACGGGGCGATCGACCTGCCCCCGCACCGGCGGCTGCGCAGCGGACTGACGGACACGGTCGGCACCCGGCGCAGCGGCCGGGGCTTCTCGGGGAAGCCGGTGTCGCTGGAGGACCTGGCCACGGTGCTGTGGCACGCGCAAGGGGTGTCGGGCAGTCTGCCCGTGCCGACGGCCCAGGACGCCGACGCCGCCGTGGCGTTGCGCAACGCGCCCTCGGGCGGCGGGTTGTACCCGGTCCGGCTGGCGGTGCTCGTCCAGCACGTGAAGGGCCTGGCCCCGGGCGCGTACGCGTACCAGCCGCACAGCCACACCCTCTTCCCGTACGGGCCGGCACCGCAGCCGTTCGAGTGGGGCCGGCAACTGCGGACGGCGGACGTGGAGGTCGACAAGGTCGCCGTGGCCCTGGTGTACGTCTACGACCTCTACGTCAACTCGCAGAAGTACGGGGACAGCGGGTTGGTGTTCGCACTGATCGAGGTCGGCGGGATCTCGCAGAACGTGCACCTGGCCCGGACCTCGCTGGGCCTGATCGGCTGCGACCAGGGCGGGTACGACAAGCAGGCGCTGGAACGGACCCTCGACTGCGACGGCACGTCGCGCCACGTCGTCCACCTGACGCTCCTCGGACACGGAGAGGCCTGAGCCATGACCCCTGCTCCCTCCGATTCAAGAATCGTCCTGGCGACCTCGGTCCGGCTGCTCGCGGTGGAACCGGGGGTCATCCGGCTGCGCTGGGGGATCTGGAACTTCTCCGAGGTGAACGTCGACCTGCGGGCGGAGTCGCCCGCGGTCCGGGCCGCGATGACCGGGCTGTTCGAGACGCTGGCGGCGGGCAAGACGGCCGACGGGACGTTCTCGGACGCCGCCGGTCTGACGCCGGTCGAGCGGGCCAATCTGCAGCTGGCGGTCACCGAGCTGCGGCAGGCCGGGTTCCTCGCCCACGACCGCGCGTCCGAGCGCGGCGGGGACATGGCCCGGGCACTGCTCGGCAATCTGGACCTGTACGGCGCCGGCGGGTCGGCCGAGGCGACGGTCGCCTTCGCGGCGGACTCCCCCAGCGCCGCCGCGTACGTGGCCGGCCAGGCCGAGGCCCTGGGCCTGACGCTGGAGCTCCTGCCGGCGGACTTCCTGGACGGTCTGCGCAGCGCCGACCTGACCTCCGGGATGGGCGGCCTGGCCGCGGCGGACGCGCTGAAGCGGCTGAGCGCCACCGTGGAGCACTGCGACTCGCTGGTCGTCCACCTCGGGCAGGCCTCGGTCCTGGCGCTGCGCAGCCTCAACCGCCTCGCCTGCCGGCTGGAGAAGCCGGTGGTGGTCGGTCTGGTCGACGGCCCCTTCGCGACCATCGTGGGTGCGGACAGTCCGCGCACCGGCTGTCTGGAGTGTTTCGAGCAGCGCTCGCTGGCCCGGCTGGAGGACCACATCGGCTACCACGCCATGGCCGGGGCGTCGGCGCCGGGCGGCACGGGGCGGGCGAACGGGGTGGAGTCGCTGATCTGCGCCCACCTGGTGAACGAGGCGGTGCTGCTGCGCTCGCTCGGCACCTCGCGCTTCCTGGGCCGGGCGCTGAGCATCTACCTGCCGACGTACGAGATCCAGGCGCAGGACGTGCTGCGGATCGGTACCTGTCCGGCCTGCGGCCACGTCGCGCGGGACGTCGTACGGGAGATCAACTTCAGCAGCCGGGTGATCGTCGACCGGCATGTGCGCGAGGCGCTCGGAGGGGGCCGATGAGCGGCATCCCGATCCTGGGCCACCCCGGGATGGGCGACGCGCTCGCCCGGTACGGGCGGATCGGCGGCAACCAGGGCGGGATCCTGCCCGGCATGCTGGTCTCGGTCGCCGCGGTGGAGGGCGAGCCGTACCTGCGCTCGGCCACGGCTGCGATGCCGCAGTACCACCGGCTGGCGCTGGACGACCCGCACATGCAGATGCAGTACCACCTGGCCGGCTACGGCTCGACCAACGAGGAGGCGGTGACCCGGCTCACCGGCGAAGCGGTGGAGCGCTACGCGGCGATCATGGCGATGCCGCTGTTCGCGGACCGCATCGAGTACGCCTCCTACCGTTCGCTGTCCTCGCGGCACCGGTGCCTGCCGCCGGAACTCCTCGGCGTCTTCGACGCCGAGCAGCAGCGGCAGCTCGCCCGGATGATGCACCGGTACGCGCCGGAGCTGCCGACCGAGGACGACGTGATCGCATGGATCGCCTGCCCGTCGCTCACCCGGCCCGGGGAGGAGGTGTACCTGCCGGCGCAGCTGGTCTTCCTCGGTTTCCGCAGCGACCCGGGCGCGGCCGACAAGCTGTTCACCCCGTCCTTCTCGACCGGGACCGCGGCCCACGTCTCACTCGACAAGGCGCTGCTCGGCGCGCTCGTCGAAGCCGTGCAGATCGACGCCTTCGTCCTCAACTGGTACACCGGGGCCAAAGCGCCGGTGATCGACCTGGACGCGGACGGCCGCGAGCTGCTCGCGGCGGCCGGGCTCGCCCCGGACGGGCCCTACGAGGTACGGGCGAGCCTGCTGACCCGGCCGGAACTGCCGTTGCCGAACATCGGGGTGACCCTGGTGCGGCGGGACGGGAAGCTGCCCTACATCGCGTTCGGGCTGCAGGCCGACCCGGACCCGCGGCGGGCGCTGCTGCGCGGCGCGGCGGAGGCGACGGCGATCCTCGGGATCGGCATGTTCAGCACGGTCTTCGACCTGCCCAACGTGCACTTCGCGCAGACGGGTTCGGCGTACACCGACCTGGACACCAACGTGCTGTGGTTCGCCGCACCCGGGGAGGCCGAGCGCAAGCTGTCCGCGGTGGAGAGCCGCGTGGACGGACGGATCGAGTTCGCCGGGCTGGCGGGCTACGCCGGCGACGACACGGCGGCGATCCGCCGGCTGCTGGCGGACCTCGCGGGCGTCAGCGAGTTCGCGGGCTACCTGGACTTCACTCCGCCGGAGCTGGCCGACACCCCGTGGCGGGTGGTGCGGGTCGTCGTCCCGGAGCTGCTGAGCATGTGCCTGCCCGGGTTCCCGCCGAAGGGCCATCCCCGGATGCGAGAGCACGGGGGTGTGACCCATGTGGTCCCACACCCGCTCCCTTGAGCTGCTGGTCCTGGCGGCCACCGTCGCGCCCGCCGAACTGATCCGTGTCGCGACGGCGTTCGGGCCCGCGGCGAAGGCGGGCGCGGACCGGGGGCGGGCCGCCCGCCGCGGGCTGCTGGGCGCCCCCGCCGCCTACCTGTTGGTGACCGCGGTGGCCCTCGCCGTCGCGGCCGGCGGCGGCTTCGTCCCGGACACGCTGACGGACTGGCGGACCGGCGCGCCGTGGCTGCCGGCCGCGGCGCTGGTCGGCGCGACACTGGTCGGCGCGGAGTTCGCGGTCGGCGCGGTGCCCCGGCTGCTGGACGGGACGGGACGGCCACGGCTCTCGGTGCACCGCGGCGGCGGCACGGCGGGCGGCGGGGTGGGCGGCGGTTACGCGGCCGCCGTTCTGGTCACCGCGGTCGCCGAGGAGTTGCTGTACCGGGGCCTGTGGATCGGGGTCCTGCACGCGCGGCTCCGCCTGCCGGTGGCTGTCGCGGTCGCGGTGGCCGCCGTGGCCTATGCGGTGGGACACCTGTTCTTCGGCGGGCTCGCGGTGGCGCAGAAGACGCTCTCCGGGGCGGTCTTCGGGCTGCTCATGGTGGTCTCGGGCAGCCTGGCGGTCCCGCTGACGGCGCACGTCGCCCAGAACGCCGCGGTCTTCGCCCTGGCCGTCCGTCAGGAGCGCGGCGCCCGGCCGGCCGGTGGACGGCGGGTGGCCGGATGAGCGTGCCCGCCTTCACCGCGCTCACCACCACCGTGGTCGCCGTCTGGCTGGCCCTGTACCGGCTGCCGTTCAACGATCCGGCACGCCGGCGGCGGACGGCCCTGTGGCTCGCCGGCCGGACGGGACTGCGCCCGGAAGCCGCCTTCGCGGTGTTCGGCACCGTCGTGTACCTGGTGCTGGGCACCCTGGCGCTGGGGGTGCTGCTGGCGTCCACGCCGCTCGCGTTCCACCAGGTGTTCGCCGTCCCCGCGCCCGGGACGGCGCTCGTCCTGCTGCTGGCGGTCCTCGGCACCTCCAGTGCCACCATCCTGTGCGTATCGCTGCTCTACCGGGTGAACCCGCGGGCGGACGTCCCGGGCGAGATCGCCCGCATCCAGTGGATCGCCTCGATCCTCGCCCTGCCCCGGCACTGCCGGTGGATCGTCCCGGCGGCCGCGGCACTGTTCGAGGAAGTGCTCTTCCGCGGGGTGGTCCTGCTGGGGCTCGGGGCACTGGGCAGCGGCCCCGCCTTCGCCCTGGCGTTCAGCACCTGCCTGTTCGCCGCCGGTCAGGTCGCCTTGGTCTCCACCCGCACCCAGGCGTACGTACTGGGCACCTCAAGCCTCGTCCTCGGCGTGGTCGGCGGCTTGCTGACCACCGCCACCGGCGGTGTGCCGGCCGCCCTGGTGCTGCACATGTCGTTCGCCGGCTTCTACACCAACCTCGGCGCCTCCCCGCCCCCGGGAGTGCGCACGACCCCCGGGAGGCTCAGCCTGTGACCACCGACCAGCCGTCCGCCGACCCGACGGCAGCCGCATCGGCCCCGGCGCCCGGACCGGGGCACGGCGCCGTCGTGCACGCCGACCGTCTGACCGTCGCCTACGGCACGTTCACCGCCGTCCGCGACGTCTCGTTCCGGATCCTGCCCGGAGAGGTGTTCGGGCTCATCGGGCCGAACGGGGCGGGCAAGACCTCGGTCGTCGAGGCGGTCGGAGGCCTGCGGCCGGTCCGCAGCGGCACGGTCACGGTCTGCGGCCACGACCCCCGCCACGACCGCGACGCGGTCACCCGGATGCTCGGCATGCAGCTCCAGGAGTCACAGTTCCCCAGCCGGGCCCGGGTCGGTGAGCTGTGCGACCTGTACGAGGCGATCTACCGGGCCCCCGGCTCCGCGGCCGCGCTGCTCGAAGCCTTCGGCCTGGCCGACCGCCGCCGCAGCCAGATCGCCGACCTCTCCGGCGGCATGCGGCAGCGGCTGGCCCTGGCCCTCGCCCAGATCGGCGACGTCCGGCTGGTCGTCCTCGACGAACTCACCACCGGCCTCGACCCGCACCAGCGCCGGGAGACGTGGCGCTCGGTCCTCGACCTCGCCGCCCGCGGCGTCGCGGTGCTGCTCACCTCGCACGCGATGGACGAGGTCGAGGCGCTCTGCAGCCGGGTGGGCGTGCTTCGGTCCGGGGAGCTCGTCGCGCTCGACTCCCCGGCGCGGCTGACCGAGGCGCACGCGGGCCCGTCCACCTTCGCCGTCGAACTCGGGGACCCGGCCACCGGCCGCCCCGCCGGCATCGAGGAGCGGCTCGACGGCCTCGGGCTGGCCCGGCTGCCCGGCGCGCCGGACCGCTTGGAGTTCGCCGGCAGCTACCCCGCAGACTACGACCGCATCGTGCGCCTCCTGGCGCACGCCGGGCTCCCGCCGTCGGCGGTCAGCCGTCGTACCCCGACCTTCGAGGACGCCTATCTGCGGCTGGTCGGCGCCACCACCGCGCAGGAAGAGGCCTGAGATGTCGACGTTGTGGCCGATCGTACGGTTCGAATGGCGGCGGATGAGGCGGAACTTCGCCCCGGTCTTCTTCGCCCTCGCCTTCCCGGTGCTGATGCTCTGCATGTTCGGCGGGATCTACGGCAACGAGCCGTCCGAGCAGTTCGACGGCCGCGGGACCGTCGACATGTCGGTGCCCGCCTACCTGGTCCTGGTGGTCGCGGTCACCGGCCTGATGAGCTTTCCGCTCGGCCTCGCCGAGTACCGCGACCGCAAGGTCCTCAAGCGGTTCCGCGCGACGCCGGTCGACGCGTCCGCCTTCCTCATCGCCCAGGGGCTGGTCAACCTCGCGCTGAGCCTGCTCGGCGCCCTGCTCCTGGTCGCCGCCGGGTACCTGTTCTTCGACCTCCACCTGCCGGCCTCCCCCGGGGCGGCCGCCGCGACGGCCGGAGCCCTGCTGCTCTCCGCCCTCGCCATGTACGCGCTCGGGGGCGTGGTGGCCGCGGTCGCACGGTCCGAGCGGGCGGCGGTGGCCATCGCCAACCTGGTCTACTTCCCCATGATCTTCCTGTCGGGGGCGACCATCCCCCTGCAGATCTTCCCGGAGGCCATGAAGACCATCAGCTCCGCGCTGCCCGCGACCTACGCGGTCGAACTGCTCCAGCACGCCTGGCTGGACGGCGCGGCCGACGTCGCCCTCGACCTGGGCGTGCTCGCCGGTGTGGTCGTCCTGGGCACGGTGACCGCCTCACGGCTGTTCCGGTGGGAGTAGCGGTGCCGGCCGCCCAGCCGCCGATCGCCGAGCAGGTCCCCGCCACCGCCTACCTCACCGCGCTCGCCCGGGCCCGCGCGACCGCCGAACCGGACGGCGCGCTGCGCGATCCCTATGCCGAGCGCTTCGCCCGCCGCTGCCCGGAATCCCTCGTCCGCGTCACCCGGCACACCGCGGGAACGTCCGTCGTCATCGCCCGCACCCTCGTGATCGACCGCCTGCTGTCCGGGCTGCTCCCGGCCGAGCCCTGGGACGTCTGCGTCAACCTCGGCGCCGGCTTCGACGCCCGTACCCACCGCCTGGACTGGCCCGGCTCGTGTCGGGTGGTCGAGATCGACCGTGCCCCCGTCCTCGACCTCAAGGACCGTCTGCTGCCCGCCGCGACCGCGCGCGTCCCGGTGGAACGACTGCGCTGCGACCTGCGCGACCCCACCGCCCTCGCCGGGCTCCTGCGGCCCCGCACTGCGGGCCGCAGAACCCTCCTCGTGGCCGAGGGACTGCTCACCTACCTCACCGCGGGCCAGGTCCGCGCCCTGGCGGCCTCGGTGGGCGAGGCGGCCGGCGCCGGCAGCGCGTGGATCTGCGACGTCCTGTCCCCGGCCTCCGCGCGCACCCTCACCGCAGCCGCCCGCGCCGCCGGAACGGCCCTGACCCTGCACGGACTCTCCGGCCTCGACGCCTTCGAGTCCGTCGGCTGGCGCTGCGAACGCCTCGAACTCCTGCCCACGGCACGGCCACCCGCCCGGGCCGGCGGCACGGCCCGCCAACTGCCCGACGGTGTCCTGCAACTGAGGCGAACGACCGCCGTCTGACGGCACGACCGGCAGCGCCACCGCGCCGGCCGCAGGCCTTTCGGAGCAGGATCGACGAGCCGGTCGGCGGGTGGCATACGGCGCCGGGCACGTTCGGGTCCCGTGCCACGGAGCGCGTGCGCGGCGGCCCGACGGTGGTTCAGTGGGCGGGGGTCTCCCGTACCGGGTGCTTGCTGAGGATCGAGACGCGGTTGAAGGCGTTGATCGTGATCGCCACCCAGATCACGGCGGATATCCGGTCGTCGTCCAGGACCTCGCGCGCCTGCGCGTACGCCCGTTCCTGGGCGAGTGCGTCGGCGGGGTGGGTGGTGGCCTCGGCGAGGGCGAGGGCCGCGCGTTCGGGGGCGGTGAAGAGTTCGGTGTCGCGCCAGGCCGCGAGCACGCCGAGGCGCCGCGTGGTCTCCCCGGCGCGCAGCGCGGCCCGGGTGTGGACGTCGAGGCAGAAGGCGCAGCCGTTGAGCTGGGACACCCGGAGGTTGACCAGCTCGACCAGGATCCGGTCGAGGCCGGCCTCGGCGGCTGTTGCGCGGACGGCGTCGGCGGTCTTGACGAGCGCCTGGTACGCGGCGGGGTTCTGCTTGTCGAGGTGGATCCGGCCTTCGGTCCGGTGGGCTTCCGTGGCCTGCGCCGTCTCGATCACCCTGGGCTCCTTCGCCTGTTGTCGTGCGTTGCCTTCGGGACTATGATCACCCATAATTGTTGAAAGCGAAACTACTTTGGTTCGGGAGGGGCCCTGAGATGGATCACACGGAGGCCGAGATCGAGGTCGACGTCCTCACCGCCCGGGACGTCCCGCTGGGCGGGCCGCGGGCGATGACCGTACGACGTACGCTGCCGCAGCGGGCCCGGACGCTCATCGGGGCATGGTGCTTCGCCGACCACTACGGCCCCGACCGGGTCGCCGATTCCGGCGGCATGGACGTCGCCCCGCACCCGCACACCGGGCTCCAGACCGTCAGCTGGCTGTTCGGCGGGGAGATCGAGCACCGCGACAGCCTGGGCACCCACGCCCTCGTACGACCGGGCGAGATCAACCTCATGACCGGCGGCCACGGCATCAGCCACACGGAGGTCTCCACCCCCGCCACCACCGTCCTGCACGGCGTCCAGCTCTGGGTGGCCCTCCCCGGCGAGCACCGCCACGCGCCCCGCGACTTCCAGCACCACGCACCCGGAGTGCTCCGCGTCGACGGCGCGCAACTGCGGGTCTTCCTGGGCACCCTCGCCGGGGACACCTCCCCCGTCCGCACCTTCACCCCCCTCCTCGGCGCCGAGGTGCTCATCGACGCCGGTGCCACGGTCACCCTCGACGTCGACCCCGGCTTCGAACACGGACTCCTCGTCGACGAGGGCGACGTCCGCCTCGACGGAACGTCCCTGCGCCCCGCCGAACTCGGCTACGCCGCCCCCGGCCGCACCGCCCTCACCCTGGCCAACGACTCCGACCGCCCGGCCCGGACGGTCCTCCTGGGCGGCCCTCCCTTCGAGGAGGAGATCGTGATGTGGTGGAACTTCATCGGCCGCAGCCACCAGGACATCGCCCTGGCACGGGAGGAGTGGGAGCGCGCCTCCGAGCGCTTCGGCACCGTCGACGGCTACCCGGGCGACCGGCTTCCCGCTCCCGCCCTGCCCAATGCCGTCATCACACCCCGCAAGAACCCCTCCCACCGCTGAATCCCGCACCGAAAGGGCCTTCGCCATGAGCGAGCAGACCGCCACCGCCCCCGTCGTCCAGCGCGTCGACGCCCGGCACCGCTACGAGATCCTCGTCGACGACGAGCGCGCCGGCCTGACCGCCTACCGCGACCGCAACGACCAGCGGGTCTTCTTCCACACCGAGATCGACGACGCGTACGCGGGCCGGGGCCTCGCCGCGATCCTCGTCGAGCAGGCCCTCACGGACGTCCGCGCCTCCGGGATGCGGATCGTGCCCGTCTGCCCCTACGTGGCCAAGTACCTCACGAAGCACCTGGAGTTCGCCGACATCACCGACCCGGTGACCCCCGAGGTCCTCACCTGGCTCGACGCCCGTCTGGGACGCTGAGTTCCTCGCGGATCAACACGCAGAGAGTGTGGGCGGGCGCGCCCGCCCACGCCCTGCCCCGCCCCTGCTCACGGCACTCCACGGGGGCCGGTCGCGTGCCCGCACAGTTCCCCGTGCGGGCGGCCCCTCAGGTCTTCTCGTACTCGTCGTGGCGGCGCAGCCAGTGCGTGTCCTCGCCCTCCTCGTGGCGGCCCATCGGCGTGCGGTCGAGGAGCCCGTAGTAGGCCATGGCCGGCTCCAGCCCGCGCGCGGTGGTGACGTACGTCCGGTACACGGCGCCGTCCGCCAGCGCGTAGCAGCTCAGGCCGGGTGCCTCGGTGACGTACCCGGGTACGTCCGTGCCGCACGCCTCTGCCAGCTGTCGCACCGTGCCCGGGATCTCGCCCTCGAGGAACGGCCTCAGCTCCTCCTCCGTGTACACGAACCCGAGGTCGCGGTGGAACTCACCGGTGCCCGCGGAAACCCAGTCGAAGCTCCAGCCCATCCGCTCCCGGTAGGCGAGCAGCTTCCCGACCGGCGCCCGCGAGGAGCAGATCAGCGTCACGTCGCGGGCCTTGAGGTGGACGGCGTTGGGGTCGAGGGTGTCCGCGATCGAGGAGCAGACGGGGCATCCGGCCTCGTACGGCGGGCCGAACATGAAGTGGTAGACGAGCAGCTGGGAGCGCCCGTCGAAGAGTTCCGCGAGCGGTTCGGTCCCGCGCGCGGTCTCGAACCCGTAGTCCTTCTCGACCCGTACCCAGGGAAGGTCCCTCCGCTTCCGCGCGAGTTCGTCGCCGCGCCGCGTCAGTTCCTTCTCCTGCGCCAGCAGCTCCGCTCGGGCTGCGTCGAATTCCTCCTGCGTGCCGACCTCATGTTCGGGCATGGCTCTTTCCTCGTGTGCGGGAGTGGAGAAACCCCACGGCACGGGCGGGAGCCCGCAGCGTCTGCACGGCGTGGCCGCCCGGCTCTACCTCCACCGTACGCGCGCGACGGCGGACCTTCGCATTCTCATCGGAGGGCCGGAGGTGCCGACGTCCGCCCGGCGGGGCCCGGCCTGCGGGGCCCGGCCGACGCCGCGTGCGACCGACCGGGCTCCCGGGTTTTGGGCCTTCCGGTTCTGTGATCTGCTGAAGGTGTCGCCAGACCCGTGCCGGCCGTCCGCGGTGCACCGCCGCCATCGGTGCGGATCGGGCCGCCGGGGCATCTCGCGTCTTCGGGAGGCTTCCATGCCGCACCTCCACCTGGCCCCTCCGGCGCCGACGCGGCCCGGATACCTTCTGCCCGCGCGAGAACTGGCGGTCGCGTGGTTCCTGATGGTGCTGTTGGCCGCCCTGGCGTGGGTGCTCACCATCGGCCAGTCCCGCCACATGGGGATGGAGTCCGGCACCATGGGCCTGACCCTCCCCCTGTTCCTGCTCCTGTGGGTGGTCATGATGGCGGCGATGATGCTGCCGTCCGTCGCGCCGGTGGCCATCACCTGGGTGCGCGGGATCAACCGCTCTTCGGCGGGGTCGGCCCGCGCCCTGCGGATCGCCTGGTTCGTCAGCGGCTACCTCCTCGCCTGGACCGCCTTCGGACTGCTCGCCTACGGCGCCCTCGCCGCGACGGGCCACCTCGTCGACCTCGATCCGGGTGCGGGCCGCTGGATCGGCGCCTTCGTGTTCCTGCTCGCGGGTCTTCAGCAGTTCGGGCCGCTGAAGCGCGTCTGCCTTCGGCACTGCCGCAGCCCGATGTTCCAGCTTGTCCAGTACGCGCGCTTCCGGCCCTGGGCCAAGGACCTGCGGGTGGGCGCGCACCACGGGCTCTACTGCGTCGGATGCTGCTGGGGCCTGATGATCGTCCTGATCCCGCTCGGGGTCATGAACATCGCTGCGATGGCCGGACTGGCGGCCGTGATCTTCCTGGAGAAGCTCTGGCGGCAGGGCCCCTGGCTGGCCTGGGCCGTCGGCCTCGTCTTCCTCGTCCTGGCCGCGCTCGCTCCGTTCCAGGACTGGCTGCTGCCCGGCCTGGGCACATCCGGTCTCCCCATGGACCGGATGACCGGGTGAGCCGGGACAGCCGGGGCGCGGGCCCGGGCGCGGTCGGCGAGACCGGGCGAACGGTGCCATGCGGCCGGGGGCGACGCTCACGGAAGGTGCACGGATCGCCGCGCATCGCCACTGGCGTACGGACCGCCTGCGCGTGCGCGGCCGGGCGGCCGGGCGGTAAGGCCTGTCGCCCGGGTGGCGGCGGGGGCAGAATTGACAGTGACTCGTACGACCGAGCGCCTGTGCCGGCACTCGCCGAGTGTGGCCCCGGTCCGTACGGGCCGCGAGGAGGCGACGAGATGTCCGAAACGGCAGCGACAGTTCCGAGATGGCACGCGGCCGGCGACTGGTTCGATACGTGCAGGTGCAACATCCCGTGCCCCTGCTCGTTCGCCCAGCTGCCCACCTACGGCGAATGCGACGGGGTCCTGGCCTGGCACATACGCGACGGCAACTACGGTGAGGTACGGCTGGACGGCCTCAACGTCCTGATGCTGAGCTCCTTCGTCGGCAACGTGTGGGCCGAGCACAGCGATACCTACGCGGCGGTATTCCTCGACGAGCGCGCCGACGACGCGCAGCGCGAAGCACTCCAGATGATCTTCGGCGGACAGGCCGGCAGCTGGCCCGCCCAGATGCTCACCATGATGGCCCCCGACGAGGTGCGGGGCATGGACTTCGCGCCCCAAGAAATCGCTGTCG
>NZ_JBHYVA010000203.1:0-12378 GCF_042750055.1 Streptomyces sp. NPDC059456 | reverse complement strand
CGGGGGGGCCCGGCAACGGCGGAGCGCACGGCAAGGTCGGCAAACGCCCCCCGGCCGACGGGCCCGCGATCTACTTAAGCGGGCCCCATAGCGCGTGTCCGGGTCACCAGAGCCGGTCGACGGGTCCCGGGTACAGGGCGATCCGGACGCCCGTGAACGCCCCGGCGCCGGTGTCCGGGCCGGGGAAATCGGCGAGGACCTCCTTGTCGAAGCCGGGAGCGTCCGTGGCCAGCGGCTCCTGCGGCGTCCCCCCGACCAGGACGGTCCCGGGCAGCCGGGTGAAGCCGGCCGCCTCGTAGAAGGGGACGAGCGGACGGTCGCAGCTGAACAGGACGAGGTCCACGGCCGGATCGGCGGCCAGCGCCGCACGGGCCGCCGCCACCAGCCGCCCGCCGTGCCCGCGGCCCCGCGCGCCCTCCCGGGTCACCACCGCGCTGAGCCCGGCGGCGCGGTGGGTGCGCCCGGCGTGCCGGATCTCCTTGAACAGCAGGGCGAGGGAGGCGGCCACCGAGCCGTCCTCGTCCAGGAGCACCATCACCCGGGGTGCCAGTGCCGGGTCGTGCCCGCCGCCGGCGCCCGGCCAGGCCTGTGCCTGAAGGGCCGCGACCTGCGCGGCGAGCGCGGCCGGAAGCCCGGCCTGCGCGTACGTCAGCACCCTCGTCACGCGCGGGCCTCCGCCGGCCGGCCGTGGCTCATCCGATCCGGACCCCGCTGCCGCCCACCCGCACCCGCGGGTCGCCGTCCCGCAGTTCGACCGTCAGCACTCCGGGCCGGCCCATGTCCTCGCCCTGGCGCAGGGTGAGCACGGCGTCCGCCGGGACCAGGCCGAGCTCGCGCGCGTACGCCCCGAAGGCGGCCGCGGCGGCTCCGGTCGCCGGGTCCTCGACGACACCGCCGACCGGGAACGGGTCCCGTACGTCGAACAGCGCCGGGCCCGCCCGGTGCACCAGCTGGACGGTGGTCAGGTCCAGGCGCCGCATCAGCGCCTCCAGCCGGGGGAAGTCGTACGCGAGGTCCGCGAGCCGGGCCCGGGTGCCGGCGCCGAGCACCAGGTGGCGGGCTCCGGCGTAGGCGATCCTGGGCGGGAGGGCCGGGTCCAGGTCGGCGGCCGGCCAGTCCAGCGCGGCCAGTGCCTCGGCGAGGTCGGCCGGGTCGACGTCCTCGACGTGCGGCTCGACGCTGGTCAGGACGGCCCGCAGGCCCTCCTCGGTCGCGGTGACCGAGACGGGCACCGTCCCGGCCGGGGTGGCGAACACGAGCTCGCCCGGACCGATCCGCTCCGCCAGCGCCACCGCGGTGGCCACGGTGGCGTGCCCGCAGAAGGAGACCTCCGCCTTCGGGCTGAAGAACCGCAGCGTGAAGGCCCGTCCCGGCTCCCCGCCGAGTCCCTCCGGCGGCGCCGTCAGGAAGGCCGTCTCGCTGTAGCCCAGTCCGGCGGCGATCTCCAGCATCCGGGAGTCGTCCAGGCCGCTCGCGTCGAGCACGACCCCGGCGGGGTTGCCGCCCGCCGGGTCGTCGGAGAAGGCGGTGTAACGCAGCACGTCAGTCATGATCACCCCAACTCCCCGCCCGCCGCCCGCATTCCCGCGCCTGCGGCACGCTCCCCGGCGCTCCGGACGCGGCCCCGGGGCCGGTCCCCCGGGCTCCGGCCGCCCACCGCAGCCGTCCGGCACCGGCCGGGGATCAGCCGCGCCCGATGTACGGCATCGCCGTCGCCATCACCGTCGCGAACTGCACGTTCGCCTCCAGCGGCAGCTCCGCCATGTGCAGCACCGTGCGCGCCACGTCGGCGGCGTCCATCACCGGCTCCACCGCCAGCCGTCCGTTCGCCTGGAGGATCCCGGTCTGCATCCGCTCGGTCATCTCGGTGGCCGCGTTGCCGATGTCGATCTGCCCGCAGGCGATCCGGTACGGGCGCCCGTCGAGCGAGAGCGACTTCGTCAGGCCCGTCATCGCGTGCTTGGTCGCGGTGTAGGCGACCGAGTTCGGCCGGGGCACGTGCGCGGAGATCGAGCCGTTGTTGATGATCCGGCCGCCCTGCGGGTCCTGCGCCTTCATCTGCCGGAAGGCCGCCTGCGCGCACAGGAAGGACCCGGTCAGGTTGACGTCCACCACCTGGCGCCAGGCCTCGTACGTGAGGTCCTCCAGCGGGACCCCGCCCGGGCCGAAGGTGCCGGCGTTGTTGAAGAGGAGGTCGAGGCGCCCGTACTGCTCGCGCACGGCGGCGAACAGGGCGGCCACGTCGTCCGGATCGCTCACGTCCGCCGGGACGCACAGCACGTCCGCGCCGGCCCCGGCCGCCTCCGCCGTCTCCCGGAGGGGTTCGCTCCGGCGGCCGGCCGCCGCCACCGACCAGCCGGCGGCGGCCAGGGTCAGGGCGACGGAGCGGCCGATGCCGGAACCCGCACCGGTCACGAGGGCGGTCTTCTTCCCACTTGCGTTCATGGGGCCGCAGGGTACGTCACATGCCGCGCCGGTCCACGGACGTTCCGATAGCTGAGAGCATGGGTCGGCCGGGGGTGTGAAAAGACGACGAAAAGACTGGAGTTCCGCATGTCGGAGAGAGGCCCCGCGACGGCCCCCTCGCACGAGCCGTCGCCCGAGACGCCCTCCGCACCGCAGACCGCCGACGCACCGAAGACCAGTGCCGTGCCGAAGACCAGTGCCGCGCCGAAGACCGGTGACGCACCGAAGACCGCATCCGCGCCGGCGACCACGTCCGCCCGCCGTACCGGACTGCTCGTCACCTTCATACTGGGCGGGCTCAGCGCCCTCCCCCCGCTGTCCATGGACATGTACCTGCCGGCCCTGCCGGAGGTCACCAACGCCCTGAACAGCCCGGCCGCCACCATCCAGATCACCCTCACCGCCTGCCTCGCCGGCATGGCACTGGGTCAGGTCGTCATCGGTCCGATGAGCGACAAGTGGGGCCGGCGCCGCCCCCTGCTCTTCGGCATGATCGTCTACGTCCTCGCCACCGCGATCTGCGCCCTCGCCCCGACCGCCGAGCTCCTGATCGGTTTCCGCCTGCTCCAGGGGCTGGCCGGATCGGCCGCGGTCGTCATCGCCCGGGCCGTCGTGCGCGATCTGTACGACGGGGTCGAGATGGCCCGGTTCTTCTCCACCCTGATGCTCATCTCGGGCGCCGCCCCGATCATCGCCCCGCTCATCGGCGGCCAGATCCTGCGCTTCGCCGACTGGCGCGGGGTGTTCGTCGTCCTCACCGGCGTCGGCGCCGTGCTCACCCTCGTCGTGTGGCGCAGCCTCGGCGAGACCCTGCCGCCCGAGCGGCGCCAGACCGGCGGGGTGGGCTCCGCGCTGCGGACCATGCGCGGGCTGCTCGCCGACCGCGTCTTCGCCGGGTACACCCTGGCCGGCGGCTTCGCGTTCGCCGTGCTCTTCTCGTACATCTCCGCCTCGCCGTTCGTCGTGCAGGAGATCTACGGGGCCTCGCCGCAGGCCTTCAGCCTGCTGTTCGGCCTCAACTCGGTCGGGCTGATCGCCGCCGGGCAGGTCAACGGCAAGCTGCTGGTCGGCCGGGTCCGCCTGGACAAGGTGCTGGCGGGCGGGCTCGCCGTCATCACCACGGCCTCGGTGTCGCTGCTGCTGATGTCCTCGGGGGTGTTCGGGGAGGTCGGGCTGGTCCCGATCGCGGCCGCGCTGTTCGTGCTGATGTCGGCGATGGGCGTGGTCCTGCCGAACACCAACGCGCTGGCGCTGATGCGGACCCCGCACGCGGCCGGGTCGGCCTCGGCGCTGCTGGGCACCTCCTCGTTCCTGGTCGGGGCGATCGCCTCACCGCTGGTCGGGATCGCGGGCGAGGGCACGGCGGTGCCGATGGCGGTGGTCCAGCTGGTGTGCTCGCTGCTGGCGGTGGGCTGCTTCACCGCGATGTGCCGGCCGTGGCAGAACCGGGACTCCGCGGTCTGACCGGCTCGGCGGCGGGGCGGGCCGGCGGCGGCGCGGGCCGGGCGGGGGGCGCGCGGCGTCCGGGGGGCGCCGGGCGCCGTAAACTTCGCTGGTGAACGCCTCCGTCCCCGCCTCCGCCGAAACCCTCCGGTCCGCGCTGGGCGGACTGCTCGACGGGCTCCCGCCGAAGCAGGCCGCCTCCGCCGTCGAGCGGCTGATCGCCAACTACCGCGGCCGGACCCCGACCGACGCGCCGGTCCTGCGCGACCGCTCCGACGTCGCGGCGTACGCGGCGTACCGGATGCCGGCCACCTTCGAGGCCGTGCGGTCCGCCCTGGACGCCCTGGCCGAGGCCGCCCCGCAGTGGTCCCCGGGCTCCCACGTCGACGTGGGCGGCGGTACGGGCGCGGCGACCTGGGCGGTGGACGCGACCTGGGACGGCCCGCGCGGCACCACGGTGCTGGACTGGGCGGAGCCGGCGCTGGCGCTCGGCAAGGAGCTCGCGGCGTCCTCCGGCTCGCAGGCGCTGCGCGCCGCCGAGTGGCGGCGCGCCGTGATCGGATCCGGGCTCGTGCTCCCGGAGGCGGACCTGGTGACGGTGTCGTACGTCCTCGGCGAGCTGACGCCGGAGGCCCGCCGGGCCGTGGTCGCCGAGGCGGCCCGCGCCGGGCAGGCGGTGGTGCTGATCGAGCCGGGCACGCCCGAGGGGTACCTGCGCATCCGCGAGGCCCGCGACCAGCTGATCGCCGCGGGGCTGAAGGTCGCCGCACCGTGCCCGCACGACGGCACCTGCCCGATCGAGGTCGGAAAGGACTGGTGCCACTTCTCGGCGCGGGTCAGCCGCTCCTCCCTGCACCGGAAGGTCAAGGGCGGCTCCCTCCCGTACGAGGACGAGAAGTTCAGCTACGTGGCCGCGACCCGTTTCCCGGTGGAGCCGGTCCCCTCCCGGATCACGCGGAAGCCGCAGATCCGGAAGGGGCTCGTCCTGCTGGAGCTGTGCGGTCCGCAGGGCGAGGGCCTGACCCGGGCCACCGTGACCAAGCGCCACGGTGACCTGTACAAGTCGGCGCGGGACGCCGACTGGGGCCAGGAGTGGCCGCCGGCCACCCGGTAGGGATCCCGCGGCCGCTACATCCGCAGCTCCTGGGTGCAGCACTTCACGCTGCCGCCGCCCTTGAGGAGTTCGCCCAGGTCCATCGGGACCGGTTCGAAGCCCCGGTCCCGCAGCGGTGCGAACAGTCCGGTCGCCGCCTGCGGGAGCAGGACGTGCCGGCCGTCCGAGACCGCGTTCAGGCCGAGGGCCGCCGCGTCCTCGTCGCCGGCGATCAGCGCGTCCGGGAACAGCCTGCGGAGCACGGCCTGGCTGCCGGGCGAGAAGGCGGGCGGGTAGTACATGACCTCGTCGCCGTCGAGCACGCACAGCGCCGTGTCCAGGTGGTAGTAGCGCGGGTCCACCAGGTCGAGGCCGATGACGGGCCTGCCGAAGAACTCCTGGGCCTCGTCGTGCGAGAGCGGGCTGGAGCGGAAGCCCCGGCCGGCCAGGATGTAGGTGGCGGTGACGGCGAAATCGCCCTCGCCCTCGTTGACATGGGACGGCTCGTGGAGGTCCGCGAAGCCGTGGGACCGGAACCAGTCGAGGTGGATCTCGGCCTCGGCGGCGCGTTCGGGGTGGGCGAACCGGGCGCCGAGCACCCGGCCGTCCACGACGAGGGCGCCGTTCGCGGCGAAGACCATGTCGGGAAGCCCGGGGTCCGGTACGAGCGTCTCGACGGTGTGGCCGAGCGAGCGGTAGCGGTCCCGGAGGTCTTCCCACTGGGCCAGTGCGAGGGGCAGGTCCACCGGTTTCGTGGGATCCATCCACGGGTTGATGGAGTACGTGACCTTGAAGTGTGCGGGTGCGCACATCAGGTAGCGCCGGGGTGTGGCGTCTCTGCGCAAAGAAGGCTCCTCACGACTCACGGAGATGTCGAGAGAATCGTCTCTCCTCAAGGGAAACCGCGCAGTGAACCGAGCGGGTGGTTTACGGAATGACGCGAAGACGAGACATCTCCCGTTGATAATTTGTCCGAATGAGCAGCAGAAGCCCCGACGGGAAAGCCCCCGACCCCGCCCGCCGCAGCGACCGTTCCCGGCGGGCCATCTTCGACGCGGCCCTCGCACTGGTCGGCGAGGTCGGCTACAACAAGCTGACGATCGAGGCCATCGCCGCCCGTGCGGGCGTCGGCAAGCAGACGATCTACCGCTGGTGGCCGTCGAAGGCCGCGGTCCTGCTGGACGCCTCGCTCGCGCTCTTCGGCGCGACGGAGGACGAGGCCGGCCGGGGCGGCTTCCCGGACACCGGGGACCTCGCCGCGGACCTCAAGCTGGTGCTGCGGGCGACGGTCGACCAGTTCAACGACGCGACGTACGAGGCCCCCACCCGCGCCCTGACCGCAGCCGGGGCCACCGACCCGGAGCTGAGCGCCCGCTTCACCGAGCAGCTCCTGATGCCGCAGCTCGCCCTGTACGAGGCACGGCTGCGGACGGCCCGGGAGGCCGGGCAGCTCGATCCGGACGTGGACCTGCGCCTGACGGTGGAGATGCTGGTCGGGCCGCTGACGTACCGCTGGCTGATGCGGACGGCACCGCTGACGCACGCGTACACGGACGCGCTGGTGGACCGGGTGCTGGGCGGGGTGGCGAAGGTCACCGACGTCTGACGGGCGCCGGCCGGACGGGGACAATTGGCCGAATTTCAGCGGTATGTGACGGTATTCCGCCTCCCCCTCCGTACGCTCCGTGCACCGCTTCCCCACCCCCGGTTGGGGAGTGCGGTCACCCGGACCGCAGGATGGTGGGACCATGTGAGGGTCTGCCGGGGAAAACGGTGAGGTGAGGGGATAGATGGGGTCTGAGTCCGGCCGCGTCAAACGCGGCGAGCAGAGCAGGATTTCCCAGTGGCTGCGTCGGCGGCCCAAACCCTCCCCCGAAGACCCCGAGCGCACACGCGAGGACCTCCTGCTGGCCGTGGCCGCCGCCGGCCTGCCGCTCGCCCCCGCCGCCCACCCCGCCGGCTACCGGTGCTCGTGCGAGCGGATCGGCTGTCCCACCCCCGCGCGCCACCCCCTCTCCTTCGCCTGGCAGACGCAGTCGACGACCGACCGCGCGCAGATCGAACGCTGGGCGCGCAACCAGCCGCAGGCGAACTTCATCACCGCGACCGGCATGGTCCACGACGTACTGGACGTCCCCCTCGAAGCCGGGGAGAGCGCGCTGGCCCGCCTGCTGGCGGCGGGCGTCGAGGTCGGCCCCGTCGCCGCATCGGGCGGAACGGGCGACCAGGCCCGGATGCTCTTCTTCACGGCGACCCGCGGAACCCCCGAGGACGAGGACGAGTGGTGGCCGTGCGAGCTGGACTGCCACCCGGAGACGATGGACGAGCACCCGGGTCTGCGGTGGCACTGCCGCGGCAGCTACGTGCTGGTGCCGCCGGCGGCCCTCCCGGGTGACCTCGCGGTGACGTGGATCCGCGGCATGGAACACCCCCTGCCGGACCCTCTCACCCTCCTCGAAACCCTGACGGACGCCTGCGCCTCGTACGCGGTGGCGGCCACCGAATCCCCCACGGCGGCCTGGCCCCTGAGCCGCTGACCGGGCTCCCGGGGCTGCGCACCGGACCTGCGCCTCACCCGCCGGCGGGGCTGGAGAACAGTCCCGCCGGCGTTCGCGCCGCGGCCGTCAGTGGATCTGGGTGACCACCACGTCCAGGGACCAGGCCTTCGCCGGCTTCGCCGGGGCCTGTGCCTCGACGGTGTAGCCCAGGTCGCGCAGCGCCACCACCAGATCGCCGGGGGTCGCCGGCGCCACGCCCGCCACCAGCAGGTCCCGGACCAGCCGCCCCTTCGTCGCCTTGTTGAAGTGGCTCACCACCGACCGCTTCTCCACCCCGTCCACGACCTGCGCGTGCAGCACCCGCACCGTCGCCGTCCGCCCCGCGACCTCGCCCTTGGGCTTCCACGCCGAGGCGTACGCCGACGACCGCAGGTCCAGCACCAGCCCGTCCCCCGCCGCATCCGGCATCACCTCCGCCATCGGCTCCCGCCAGTACGCCCCCAGCGCACCCAGCCCCGGCAGCTTCACCCCCATCGAGCAGCGGTACGAGGGGATCCGGTCCGTCACCCGGACCGCGCCCCACAGGCCCGAGAACACCAGCAGCGACCGCTCCGCCCGCGCCCGCGCCTCCGCCGGGAGGTCCGCCAGGCCCAGCGCGTCGTACAGCACGCCGGTGTAGGTCTCCCCCGCCGGCCGGGCCGGCGCGGACCGCAGCCCGGCGTTCTTCGCCACCTCGCCGCGCAGCCCCTCGCTCAGCCCGAGCACCTCACGGGCCTTGTCCTCGTCCCCCGCGCACAGCTCGACCAGTTCCTCCAGCACGGCAGCCCGCGCCCCGGCCAGTCCCGGCAGCGACAGCGTCTGCGGCTCCAGGGGCGCGCCGGAGCCGCCGGCGGCCTTTCCCTCGGACGGCGGCAGCAGCACGAGCACGGTGGTTCTCCTTCGGTACGACACGGCGCAGGGGGTGCGGCCCCCGAGCCAGGGTAAGGCTCTCACCGCGCCCCCGGCCGCCACCCGCAATACGCTCGACCCATGCCACGCCGTCATATGCACATGACCGGCGCAGACGGGGCTGCCCTGCGGGCCGCGCTGCGTGAACTGCGGACCCGCCTGGAGGTGCCCGGGGAGTTTCCGGCGCCGGTGCTCGCCGAGGCCGAGGAGGCGGCCCGCAGCCCGCGGCTCCCGGACCTGGACGCCACCGACCTCCCCCTGTTCACCGTCGACCCGCCGGACTCCCGCGACCTCGACCAGGCCATGCACCTGGCGAAACGGCCGGGCGGCGGCTACCGCGTGCACTACGCCATCGCCGACGTCGCCGCCTTCGTCACCCCCGGCGGCGCCCTGGACGCCGAGGCACACCGCCGCGTCACCACCCTCTACTTCCCCGACGGCAGGGTCCCCCTGCATCCGGCCGTCCTTTCGGAGGGCGCGGCCAGCCTGCTGCCCGGCCTGACCCGCCCGGCGCTGCTGTGGCGGTTCGACCTGGACTCCGCCGGCCGGGTGGAGACCACCGAGGTCCGCCGGGCCCTGGTCCGCAGCCGGGCCAAGCTCGACTACGACGGGCTCCAGCGGGCCATCGACTCCGGCACCGCCGACGAGTCCCAGGCCCTCCTGCGGGACATCGGCCGGCTCCGCGAAACCCTGGAGCAGGAGCGCGGCGGCGTCTCCCTCAACGTGCCCGAGCAGGAGATCGTCGCGCAGAACGGCTCGTACACCCTCGCCTACCGGGCCCCTCTGCCCGCGGACGGCTGGAACGCCCAGATCTCCCTGATGACCGGCATGGCCGCCGCCGACCTGATGCTCGCCGCCGGCGCCGGCATCCTGCGCACCCTCCCCCACGCCCCCGACGGGGCGGTCGGCCGGCTCCGGCGCACCGCCACCGCCCTGCGGATCGACTGGCCGCACCACATGCCGTACGCCGAACTCGTCCGCACCCTCGACCCCCACCTCCCGGCCCACGCGGCGTTCCTCCAGGAGTGCACGGCCCTGCTGCGCGGCGCCGGATACACGGTCTTCACCGGCGGCGCGACCCCGGACCCGGTGCTGCACGCCGCGGTGGCGGCCCCGTACGCGCACTGCACCGCACCCCTGCGCCGGCTCGTCGACCGGTACGCCGGCGAGCTGTGCGTGGCGGCGGTGGCCGGATCCGAGCCGCCGCGGTGGGCACTGGACGCGCTGGAGGCGCTCCCGGAGCGGATGGCGGCGGGCAGCAGGCTGGCCAACACGGCCGAGCGGGAGTCCGTGGACCTCGTCGAGGCGGCCCTGCTGAAGGACCACGTCGGCGAGACCTTCGAGGCGACCGTGATCGACGTGAAGGACCACGAGCCGCTGGTGGGCACGGTCCACCTGGAGGAGCCCGCGGTGGTCGGCCGGGTCGAGTCGCGCTCCGCGCGGCTGCCGCTCGGGGACCGGATCCGGGTCCGGCTGACGCAGGCCGACCCGGGCCGGGCGAAGATCCTCTTCGCCCCTGCCTGAGCGGCGCCCGACGCCGTGGCGCCCGCCGGGGTGCGGGCGGCGGCGGGCCGTCCTAGCGTCGAAGGGAGAGGGGCCGTCGTCCGGCGCCCCGAACGGATCCGCGCGTGACCGGATCCGCGAGTCCCCGACCGCCCGGAGAGCAGGTGCCTCCCATGCGCACGTCGGTCCGTATCGCCGGTGTCCTCACCGGCCTGACCCTCGCACTCGGCGGCGGGTCCTTCGCCGCCCACGCGGACATCCCGGCCTGCACGAAGCTGGTCGCGCAGTCCGGCGTCACCGTCTCCGAGGCCGTCACCTCGGCGTGCACCCGGGGTGTGCACGGCGACCTGCAGGGCTGTGCGAGCGCCCTGACGGGAGCCGGAGTGGCGGGCGGCGCCGCGAACGGCGCCTGCCGGATGGCGGCCAACCCTCCGGCGTGACCGGCCGCCTCACGGCGGCGGCACGGGCCCCGGCGTCGCCGCGCCGGAGCGGCGCAGCGCTGCCACCAGCGCGCGGGGGTCGTCGGCGTGGAAGCGCAGGGTGCGGGCCTCGGCCCGGGAGCCGAGCGGCCGGGTGAAGGCCAGTGGCCGGGTCAGCTCCAGGGTCACGGTGGTCTGGCTGCCCACGATCAGGTCGAGCACCCCGTCCTCGGAGAGGGTGACGAGCCGGCCTTCGGGGTAGCGCCGGTCCACGCGCGCCGAGGCCACCGCGTCCGGCGGGACGGTGAGGTCGAACAGGGCGCCGTAGCGGATGCGCAGGGAGCCGTCCCGGCCGACGACGTGCGGCCGGGTCACGCAGGCGGCGTGCAGGCCCAGGACCATCAGCACCGTGTACGCGTCGAGGACCAGCACCACGCGGTGCACGGCCGGCCAGGGGATCAGGACGGCCAGTCCGGCGGTCTCGGCCAGCGCCACGAACAGCAGCCCGTACATCATGGCCGTCTGCGGTCCGGTGTACCCGGCGGCGTGTTCGCCCGGGCCCACCCCGTGCGCGGGCCGGCGCAGTGCCCACCGGCCCAGCGAGGCGGCGGCGCGCAGCTCGTGCAGCAGCAGCCGGCGCACCGGCTCGGGCACGACGGCCCGCACCGCCTCCCGCCGGGCCGCCCGGACCCGGTTCACCGGCGCCCCTTGCGCGCGAAGGCCTCCATGACCCGGCGTACGACCTCCGCCTGGGCGGGCGGGTACGCGGCGAGCAGCGCCTGCGCGAAGCCCGGGGCGACGGGGCCGTCCGCCGGGACCGCGTCGAAGACGTCGTCGGGCACGGCCGCCACCATCGCGGCGGCGAGCGCCGGGATCCGCGGGTCGTCGGCGGGGGCGTCGGCGAGCTCGTCGAGCCGCTCGTACAGGGCGAGGACTGCCGGGTCGGCGGCCAGCGCCCCCATCGCCTCGTAGAGTTCGGTGCCGCCGGCGCCGGTCGCGTCGAGCAGCGTCAGGTGCTCGCGGTCCATCGCGGCGCTCGGCGAGGTGGTCGTCGGCGCCTTGGCGAACAGCGCGGCGAGGGCCGGCGAGACCGGTTCGACCTCCCCGGGCGGCGCGGCGAGCAGCACGGCGAGCCGGCGCCGGCGCTCGGCGAGCTCGGCCTGCTGCCGCGCCAGGTCGGCGTCGAGTTCCTCCAGTACGCCGGCCAGCTCGCGCCCGGCGTCGTCCGCGAGGACGTCGCGCACCTCGTCGAGGCTCAGCCCCAGCTCGGTGAGCCGCCGCACCCGGGCCAGCAGGACGGCGTCGCGCACGCTGTAGGCGCGGTAGCCGTTGGGTCGCCGCTCCGGCTCCGGGAGCAGCCCGACATGGTGGTAGTGCCGGATGGCCCGGGTGGTGACCCCGACCAGCACGGCGATCTCTCCGATCCGCATGCAGCCCAGTAGAAACCCTGCCGCTGCGTCAAGGTCAAGCGTGGTGCGCGGCGCGGGTAGCATGGTCACTCGCAGAACAACCGGAGCGGGCGGCCGCGTCGGGATCCCCGGATCCCGCCGAGGAACGTCCGGGCTCCACAGGGCAGGGTGGTGGCTAACGGCCACCCGGGGTGACCCGCGGGACAGTGCCACAGAAAACAGACCGCCGGGGCTTCGGCCCTCGGTAAGGGTGAAACGGTGGTGTAAGAGACCACCAGCGCCTGGGGTGACCCAGGCGGCTAGGTAAACCCCACCCGGAGCAAGGTCAAGAGGATCCGTCCCCGGACGGGTCTGCGCGAACGCTCGAGGGCTGCCCGCCCGAGTTCGCGGGTAGACCGCACGAGGCCGGCGGCAACGCCGGTCCTAGATGGATGGCCGTCTCCCCGGCGACCGCGAGGTCACCGGGCGACAGAACCCGGCGTACAGCTCCGGTTGTTCTGCACTCGACGAAGCCGGAGGGGGCCGGCCCCGAAGTGGGGGGGGGCCAGGGGGGGCGGGCGCGGGCCCGCGGGGGGGGGGCAGGGGGGGGGGGGGGGAGT